>DJFO01000391.1 GCA_002432555.1 Marinagarivorans sp. UBA5870 | reverse complement strand
GGTGCGCGCCATCGCCGAAGTGGCGACCGCCGTGACCACCGGGGACCTCACTCGCTACATCCAGGTGGATGCGAGCGGCGAGGTGGCGGATCTGAAAAACTACATCAACGCCATGATCGGCAACCTGCGCAAAACCACCGAGCGCAACACCGAACAGGACTGGCTCAAAACCAACCTGGCGAAATTCAGCCGCATGATGCAGGGCCAGCGCGACCTCACCACCGTTGCCCAGATGCTGCTGTCGGAACTGGCGCCGCTGGTGGAAGCCCACCAGGGGGTGATGTACGTGATGTTCGAGGCCGGCGGCGCCTATTGCCTGCGCCAGCTCGCCGGTTATGCGGACCACCTGGGCGACGGTCAGCCGGAGCGGGAATACCGCCTCGGCGAGGGCCTGGTTGGCCAGTGCGCCCTGGAGCGCCAGCCGCTGATCATCACCGACGCCGGCCGTCAGCCGCTGCGCATTTCCTCCGGTCTTGTTGACTTGGCGCCACGCATGGTGATGATTCTGCCGGTATTGTTCGAGGGCCACGTGAAAGCGGTGATCGAGCTCGCCTCGCTCAAGGAATTTAACGCGTCCCACACCGCCTTCCTCGAGCAGCTGACCGACATTGTCGGCGTGGTACTGAACAACATCGAAGCCACCATGCGGACCGAGCGCCTGCTCGCCCAGTCTCAACAGCTCGCCACCGAACTGCAGACCCGCCAATTCGAGCTGCAGCAGACCAACGAGGAGCTCGCCCAGAAAGCGCAGCTGTTGGCGGCGCAGAACGCCGAGGTGGAGCGCAAAAATCAGGAGATCGACCAGGCCAAACGCGCAGTGGAGGAAAAGGCCGCGGAGCTCGCCCTCACCTCCCGTTACAAATCGGAATTCCTTGCCAACGTTTCCCACGAGCTGCGCACGCCGCTGCACAGTATTCTCATACTCGGCGAGCAGCTGGCGGAGAATGTGGACGGCAACCTCACGCCGCGCCAGGTGGAATTTGCCAATACCATCCACGCCGCCGGTACCGACCTGCTGAACCTGATCAGCGACATTCTCGACTTGTCCAAAATCGAGTCGGGCACGGTCACGGTGGAGTGCGAGGACCTGCCCTTCGCCAATTTGCGGGAGACCGTGGAGCGCAACTTCCGCCACCAAGCGGAAACCCGCAAGCTGGCCTTTGTCACGGAGTTCGGCAGCAATTTGCTGAGCCGCTTTATGTACACGGATCCGAAGCGCCTGCTGCAGATCCTGAAAAACCTGCTTTCCAACGCATTCAAATTCACCGAGCAGGGCAGCGTGCAGCTGTTTGTCGACATGGTGCGAAATGGCTGGACCCCCGGCCACTCGGTGCTCGACAACGCCGAGACTGTCATATCCTTCTCAGTGACGGACACGGGTACCGGTATCCCGCTGGATAAACAGAAGCTAATTTTCGAAGCCTTCCAACAGGTGGATGCCGGCACCGCGCGGCGCTACGGCGGCACCGGCCTCGGCCTCGCCATCAGCCGCGAACTCGCCCAGTTGCTCGGCGGTGAAATTCGGGTGCAGAGCGCCCCCGGCAAGGGCAGCACCTTCACTCTTTTCGTCCCCTTGAATTATGGCGATCCGGCCCTGCGTTTCCTGCAAGCGCGCCGAATTAAAGGCAGCGATGAAGTTGTCCGCCCACCCCTTCTGACGGCCGCGCCGCGTTTAGACGAAGTGCCGGATGACCGCCACCGCATCGAGGCCGGCGACAAAGTCCTATTGATCATCGAAGACGACCCGCACTACGCCCGGGTGCTGCTCGACCTCGCCCGCAGCCAGGACTTTAAAGGCCTGGTGGCCATGCGCGGCGCGGACGCGCTCGAGCTTGCGCGGCAGTTCGGGCCCGCGGCTATCTCGTTGGATATCTTCCTGCCGGACATGATGGGTTGGACCATTCTCAGCCACCTGAAGCAAAACCCGGAGACGCGCCATATCCCGATTATGATCGTCACCCTCGACGAGGAGCGTCTGCACGGCCTCGCCCGCGGCGCCTTTGCGTACTTGAACAAGTCCGCAAGTTCCGAGCGCATAGGCGAAGCACTCGCCAATCTGCGCGCATTTGTGCAGCCGCGCCGGCGCAAGCTGCTCATCATCGAAGATCAGGCGGGCACACCCCAGGGCATGGTGGAGCTGCTCAGCAACGATCAGGTGGATGTCACCATCGTGCGCACCGGCCAGAGCGGCCTCGAGGCCATGCGCAAACAAGAATTCGACTGCGTAGTCATTAATCTGCAATTGCCGGATATGTCCGGGCTGGACCTGCTGGCGGAAATTCAGCGAGACACCGACCTGCGCAGCGTGCCGGTAGTGGTCGCCACCTCCGGCGAGCTATCGCGGGAGGCGGAGGATTACATGCGCACCCTCGCTAAATCCATGGTGCTCAAATACACCCGCTCGCCCGAACGGCTGCTCGACGACACCGCCCTCTTCCTGCATTGCCCCATGGCAAACCTACCGGAAGCCAAACGCTACATGTTGCAGAAGCTCAACGAGAGCGACGAGTCCCTGGTCGGTAGAAAAGTCCTGGTGGTGGACGACGACGTGCGCAATATTTTTGCGCTTTCAAGCATTCTGGAGCGCCACAATATGCAGGTGTTGACCGCCAATAACGGGCGGGACGCGATCGAATTAATCGAGCGCACGCCGGATCTCGCCCTGGTGCTGATGGATATCATGATGCCGGAGATGGACGGCTACACCACCATGCGGCAGATACGCTCACAGCCGAAATTCCATGTGCTGCCCATAATTGCGCTTACGGCCAAGGCCATGAAAGGCGATCGGGAGAAATGCCTGGAGGCCGGCGCGTCCGACTATATCGCCAAACCGGTGAGCAACCAGCAATTGGTCGCTCTGCTTCGCACATGGTTGCACCGCTAATGTCCACGCGCCCCAGCACGGCAAGCAACCAGCGCAGCAGCCGGATTTCCCCTATGGCTCCGCACGAAGTCAACATATTGCTGGTAGACGACCGGCCCGAGCGCCTGCTCAGTTACGAGGTGGCACTCGCCGGGCTCGGCCACAACCTGGTGCGCGCGCTCTCCGGCACCGAGGCCCTCGGCAAACTGATGGTGATGGAGTTCGCCGCGATACTGCTCGACGTGAGCATGCCGGAAATGGATGGCTTCGAAACCGCCGAGCGGATTCGCAATCACCCCCGGTTCGAAGAGACGCCGATCATTTTCGTCACCGGCTTGCATGTAACGGATCTGGACCAGCGCCGCGGTTACGAAATGGGCGCGGTAGATTATGTGCAGATCCCGGTGATCCCCGACATTCTGCGCGGCAAGGTGCAGGCGTTGGTGCAGCTCTACCTGCAGCGTGTGGAATTGTCACGCCTCAATCAGCAGCTCGCCGTCACCAATGACGAACTGGCGAAAGCCCACGAGGAGCTCAAAGCGCAAAATATGCGCGAGCTGCAGGAGCTCAACGCGACGCTCGAAAAAGCGAATATCGAACTGCTTGCCACCAATACTCGCCTCACCCGCGAAATTGCCGAGCGCGAACGAGTCGAACAAGCGCTGTCCCAGTCCATCAAACGCAAAGACGAGTACATCGCGATACTGGCGCACGAGTTGCGCAACCCCCTTTCCGCCATTCACAACGCGGTATTGGTGATGCAATTGGACACGGCCACCGAACAGCAATCCGCTTGGGCGCAGGATCTGCTGCAGCGGCAAGTGAAACACCTCACCTGCCTGATGGACGACCTCTTGGACGTCTCGCGGATTTCCAACGGGCGCATCCAGTTGAATACGGAAACCGTGGACCTCGCCAAGGTTTTGCACCACGCCGCGGATACCCTGACTCCACTGTTACAAAAACACCGCCACCAACTGCAAGTCTCAGTACCCGACGACCCCCTGTACGTCGACGGCGACATGGTGCGCCTGACCCAAGTGCTCGGCAACCTGCTGACCAACGCGGCCAAATATATGGACGATGGCGGCCTGATCGAACTCTCGCTGGGGCGGCGGCACGGGCAATGGGCATGCATCCGGGTGCGCGACTACGGCGTCGGAATTCCGCCGGAATTGCTCGACACTTTGTTCGAATTGTTCGTCCAGGCACCGAGTGCGGTCAATCGAGCGCAGGGCGGTCTAGGCATCGGCCTCGCCCTGGTGCGGGCGCTGGTGGGTTTGCACGGCGGTCGCGTCGAAGCCTTTAGCGACGGTCCCGGGCGCGGGGCGGAATTTTCGGTCTACCTTCCGCTGGTGGACAAAGTGCCGGAGAGCCCGCCACCTGAAACGCTGGGCGGGCGCGAGGTTAATACGGATTTGCGCGTTCTGCTGATCGACGACAACATCGACTCCGCCCGCGGCCTGGCCATGTGTCTAGAGGCGCAAGGTTACGACGTGTGCATCACCCACACCGGGGAAGAGGGCATCACCCAAGCTAAAAATTATCTGCCCGGCGTGGTTTTGCTGGACATAGGTCTGCCGGACCTGGACGGTTACGAAGTGGCTGCCCGGCTGCGGCAGGAGGAAAGTCTCGGCGAAGTGCGTATCATCGCCATGACCGGCTATGGCGGTCAGGCAAATAAGAGCCGGGCCAAGGTCGCGGGCTTTAATCACTACTTGGTGAAACCGGTGGATCTCGGGCGTTTGTTGAGCCTGCTCAGCGGGGAACTCTGCGAGCTCGATTCGCTGTAGCAAGTCGACCCGATCGCGCTTGAGACGCCGGCCAAACGCGGGGGATAAAGTCCTCATTCTCCCGCGAACTTTATGATCGCGGGAATTTATTCTCGTTTATTCGCTGTCTATTCTCAGGCGGGATCCCGCTAATTTCATGAGCCGCCGGACTGCCGGCAGGAACCACTAGGTTCCGGCCGTTCATCCTGAAAGGTCCTGGCCCTGCCATGGCGGTCCGACGCGCAACTGCGCAGCGGACCGCCATGGCTCTGTCTCCCCGTAACGGAGAGGTTTTATGTCCGCACACTCGCAAACGGTTCGGTTGCACGGCGATTCCATTTCCCCGGGTTGGGGCGAGGGAAACATATTCATCCATAAAGGCCTGGCCACTGCGGAAGATCTGCCAACCAAAATTGGTCGTTTCGATGTCGATGAAGAATGTGCTCGCCTCGACGTCGCCACCGCGAAAACGAGCATCGATCTGACGCAGTTGGCCGCCAGGGTGACGAAGGAAATCGACGCTCGACTCGCAGAGGTTTTCGACGCGCACCGATCCATCCTGAATGACCAATCACTGCGCGATGAGCTGCGATCGGAGATCGTCGACAACCTGATCAACGCCAGTAGCGCGGTGAAAAACGTATTCTTTCGGTGGGAAAACAAATTCTTGCTTATGGAATCGCAGTTCGCTCAGGGTAAAGGCGATGACATGCGCGATATTTCCATCCGCCTACGCAATGCTATCGCGGGGATCAACATTCATCCGCTGGAAAATATCCCGCTGGACTGCGTGCTCGTCACCCGCCGCCTGCTGCCATCCGATACAGTTTTTTTGGCGAACCGCTCGGTTGCGGCGGTGTTGTTGGAATATGGGTCCGCGGGATCTCATGCCGCGCTGTTTTCCCGCCAGATGGGTTTGCCTTGCATTGCGGGGCTCGAGGGGGCCGTGCGTTCAATGCGCAGCGGCGACCGGGCGCTGGTCGATGCCGAAAATGGAACGGTCGTCGTGAATCCGACTGCCGCGGACGAGACGAAATACCGCGGCGACGTCGACCATTACCGCTCCGATTTTCTGCAGGCTCGGAAACACGCCCGCTCCGCNNCTCGCAGCGGTGTGGTAATCCGGGTCCAAGCCAATGTCGGGTCGCAAAAAGATACCAGTGTGGCCATTGCCAATGGTGCGGATGGGATTGGGCTATACCGGCTAGAGCAATCCTATATCGGCCGAGCCACGCCGCCGAGCCGAACCGAGCTCAACCAGGAAATGCGCCATGTATTGCGGGGTGCCGAGGGGCGCTCGGTGTGTATTCGACTGCTCGATGCCGGCTCGGATAAGCCGCTGCCTTTTCTGGGGTTTTCCGCCGAGTCAAACCCGGCGCTGGGGCGGCGCGGCATCCGCTTGTTGCGGGAATATCCCGAACTCTTGTTGACCCAATTGGAAGCCATACTGGATCTCCAGGATGATTTTAAGATTCAGATTCTGGTACCCATGGTGACGGTACCGAGCGACGTGGTCTGCGTGAGAAACGCACTCCGCGAACTGTGCGATCGCCAGCCGGGTTTTCGCATGCCGGAACTCGGCGCCATGATCGAGACCCCCGCGGCCGCTTTCTCGAGCAGAGAAATAGCAAAATACGTCGACTTCATGAGTTTCGGCTCGAATGATTTGGCGCAGTACGCGTTTGCCGCCGACCGCGAGAGCGGATCCATCGACCGATACTTCAAAGACGCATCCCACGTAATTTTTCGAATGATGTTGATGGTGCACACCGATGCCCCCGAAGTGCCGCTCTCGATCTGCGGCGAACTTGCGGGCCGCAAGGAGTACATCGCCGATTTATTAAAGTGCGGCATCAAAACCCTGAGCGTCGCCCCCCCTCTCATCGCATCGATAAAAGCCACCGTCCGGGATCAGGAATGATTCGCTTCTGCTTTCCGTCGCCTCGGCGCCGACCAATGTCAGGCTCTGTGCCCAGCGTCAATATGTCGCCGCAAAAACACGCTGAATAATTGGTGACTTGTTCCCCACAGGCAGCAATGTTAGCGACAGCTAACCCCCAGCGTTTGAAACCATCAGGGAAGACACCTGTAAATCTATCCATGTCTCCTCGCGTATAACCGACTATAAGGTAAAATCGCTGCGAACCCGATCACGGTTATAAAGAAGCGATTTCCTTAAAATCGCAAGTGGAAAATTCCGATCCACCCTCGCTCGCATCTTAGGGAGCCTGTGGCGGGCACAAACGAGGAGCTAAAACCATAATGCGTAAGATATTAATACTGGGCATCCTGAGCGCGATGCTTGCAGCCTGTGGAGCCGATGACGAACCGACGTCCTCCGGCAGCACTTCATCGAGCAGCAGTTCATCGTCGTCGAGCAGCAGCTCTTCATCCTCGAGCAGCAGCTCTTCATCATCGAGCAGCAGTTCAACCGGCGGTTCGTCGAGCAGCAGCTCATCCAGCAGTAGCAGCTCAAGCAGCAGTTCGTCGAGCAGCAGCTCATCGAGCAGTTCCTCGAGCAGCAGCTCATCGGGCGGTTTCGCCGGTGATGCGGTTAGAGGCGCGGCGCTCTTTACCACCAACTGCGCCGCCTGCCATAAAGACACCAACAGTGATGGCTATTTCGGCGTCGGCGGCACCTCCGGCGATTCCGGCGGTATCGGTGAAATCGATCCTGACGATCTCGGCACGCCAAATTCCACTCAATACCCGCGTTACACCGCAGACTCACCTGCCGCGGTCGCAGCCTTCATCAAAGTCAATATGAGCGTCGGTGGCGCCTGTAACGAGCAGTGCAGCCTGGATACCGCTGCCTATATCTGGTCGCTGAAAGACGGCACCAAAGGCCCAGGTGTAGTAGCCGCGTCCTGTACCAACCCGACTGCCATTCACTACGGCAAGCGCACCCTGCACGTGCTGACCTCCTATGAATACCACAACTCCCTGAGCAAACTCTTTGCGCTGCCGCTGCCGGAAGATTATTCCTCACCGGGCAAAGCGGGACTCGACCTTGAAGTGGCGCGTCTGCCCAACCACACGAGCGAAGCCCTCAACGAATCGCGCTTGAACACCTTCTACGACAACGCCAGCGACATCGCGGATTGGGCGGTTGCCACTCCGGGCGCGTTGCCGTTTGCTTGTGAAGACGCCGTTCAGTGTGCGACCGACTTCATCTCGGAATTTGCTTACGTTGCCTACCGTCGCGCGTTGACGGAAGCCGAGCAGGCGGAGATCAATTTGATCTTCACCGAGGCCGGCAATCCCCAAGACGGCTTGAAGTGGGCCCTGAAAACCGTACTTATGTCACCCAACTTCCTCTACCGCTCTGAACTGGGCACCAAGGTTGCTGACCTGCTGGCCAACCCAGTAGTGGCACCCGGCACTCAGTATGACTTCGAGGGCACCCCGAAGAGCTACGAAAAGCTGAGCATTCAGCGCTACAACCGCATTAGCGTCGACGCGAGCTCCACGGTGAGTTACAGCTGGACCGGCAAGGACCTGATTGCCTTGACTGTAAAAGGTGAGAAGAGCGGATTTGACCGCTGGCCGGTTCTCACCATCGGCACCGGCTTCGGTGACGGCGGCGTGCTGAAGCGGTTGACCATCAACCACAACACCTACCGCACCTACTACGTCACCATCGATAAGCCGCCCGGCGGCCCGGTCTATTTCTTGAACGACGCCAACTTCGCCGGTAACGATTACCAGATGCCCCCGATCGAGGTCTCAAAGATTTCCTTCGGCGTGCTCGGCACCGCGGAACCGGTTCAAGATGACGTCGCTAAACTGCGTGCGGCGGATCAAACCGCCTTTGCGCTCGACCCCTATGAGTATGCCTCTGCCCTGTCCTTCGCCCTGACCGGCTCCGGCCCCTCCAAGGCCCTGCTGGACGCGGCGGTGGCCGGTGAGTTGGTGGACGTAACAAGCCGCGAAGACCATATAGATGCGCTGATCGACTCCGACCTCGGCAAAGCCCAGGTTTCTCGTCTGGCCGGTAAGTGGTTCCGCACCGACGGCCTGGCCGATAAGACTCGCAACGACGCGGAATTTACTCCGCAAGTGCGCGAATCCATGATGCAGGAGATCCGCGAGATCTATAAGCACGTGTTCTACAACGGCGACTTCCCCAGCATGTATAAGGGCGATTTCACCTTTTTGGATAAAACCCTGGCCACCTTCTACAAGCTGCCAGGCGGTGGCGCGGCCCACGGTACATTCCAGCGAGTGGACACCTCCAGTACGCAGCGCGGCGGCGTCATAGCCTCCGGTGCCTACATGGCCTACAACGCTCACATGGATTACAGCTCGCCGATTCAGCGCGCCGCTCACTTCCGTATGGACGTGCTCTGCCAATCTATCCCGCTGCCGATCAACCTCGAAGATTCGGAAGAGCGTGAAAAAGCGGCGCTGTTGGTGCAACAACGTGTTGAAGCCGGCGATATCACCACGGCCGACTACTACGACATTCAGACCAACATTCCCACTTCGTCCTGTGCTTCGTGCCACAACGCGATCATCAACCCCTTGTTCGGCATGGATGACTTCGACCACGTGGGTCGCTTGCGCCCGCGCGTCGACGGCAAAGCCGTGCAAAACGGTCTGATCTTCGTCAACAACGTCGCTGTGCCCCAGGGCAAGGCCAACTTGCCGATCACGCAAGTCAACGAGGGCAGCTTTTTGTATGCCTATGACGTGGTGGGCACTTTGTCGAGCGCCCGTGCCGACGCGGCCAAAGCGGACGGCGACGGTCTGCGCTTCACCGGTGCCAAGGACCTCGGCCGCGTGATCGTCGAAAACGACCTGCCCGGCATAGCGGCGTGTTTGATCGAGAAATCCACCCGCTTTGCCCTGGGTTATACCCTCGACAAGGCGTTTTTGGATCCCGTCGAAAATGGTCACTACGGAATCAGCAGCGCGCAGGAAGCGGAGTTTGCGTGTGTGAAAGACGAGCTCGAAGCGGCTTATGCAGCGGCTAAGAGCCCGCGCGATGTGCTGAAAGCGATCGTCATGTCGGACGCGTTCCGTTTCCGTAAATAATAAGTGTTGCCGCGGGATCAGCGATCCCGCCGCACTGACCAGGAAAAGGTTTTGATTATGAAGATTATCAACAAAAGAATTGAGCCCAATCAGAAAATCGCGGAAGCCCAGCGTAAAGACGTGCAGACTTCTCGACGCAAGTTCCTCGATTTGGTTGCCAAGTCCGGCATTGCTTCGTCGACTCTGCGCTACTCCAGCCTGCTGGGCGGCATAATGACCGCCCGCTACGCCAGCGCCCAGGAAACTCCCAAGCGCGTGGTTTACTGTTATATCCACAGCGGTTCGCCCTCCGATTGGCGCCCCGCCTCCGCCGGCAATATCACCGGTTCTTCGTTCCACTATGGTTCGGGCAGCTACGACGTCGCGTCCATCTGCCACTTCCGCGGCGTGGATACCGAAGTTGCCGGCCATGGCGGCGCGCGCCAAGCGCTCGGTGGCGACTACTCCAGAAACACGGTTGATATGGACCTGGGCCCCGTCCTAGGCCCACGCAGCTACTACACGAATATATTCCTTGGCTCCAACGCCGCCGCCTCGGGTACCGGCGCAGGCACCGTGATCAGCAAGGCCGGTGTTCCGGAAGACGATCCGGGCAAAGCCCTGCAGAAATATTTCGGGGCTTTGCCGGAACTGGGTACCGACGAAACTTATATACATTCGTTCGAGGCTCAGCGCACGGCAGTCGAGAACATCAAGAAAAAACTCAGCACAGCCGAATACGCCCGCATCGACAGCCACCTTACCGCGATCGAGAAAATCGAGAGCCGTATTCGCGACCTGTCCAATGCCGAGGCTCCCGACCTCAATGCTTGCAAACCGACCATCCCGGGCGCTTACGATGATTCAACCAATGCCGGCATGGTGGCGCACGCCAAACTGCAGGCGGACATTATCGTCGCCGCATTCAAGTGCGATCTGACCCGCGTCGCCGTGCTGCAAATCGGTAACCACAACGGCAGCGGCTGGACTTATCGCGGGTTCGATGGCCACAGCGCGGCCCACTCCGGTGGCGCTTCCGTGTGGAACCCAATGATGCGCGAGAAATTCGAGGTGCCGGCCTACTTCATCAAGAAGCTGACCGAGACCCTGGATGCCAACGGCCAGCCGCTGATCAACAGCACGGCCTTCTGCCAGGTGAGCTGCTTCGGTAACGGCCTGTCCCACTCATCCGCGGACGCTCCGTTCCTGCTGGCGACCAAGGCGCCCGGCTTCAAGGCTGGCTTCTCTTCCAAAGGTACCGGTGCTTCTTCCCGGGATTTCCACGCGGAAGTTGCCAAGGGCTTGGGCGTGGATCCGGCCGGCCTGCACCTGGGCGGCGCCACCGGCGGCGACGTCGATCTGCTTTAATCGCCGAGGGTTTCTGCCCATCGAAAGCCCCGCCTAGTGCGGGGCTTTTTATTGGCAAAGCGGGTTTTCTCCGGTTTATTATTCCCCTGTTTTTTAACTTCTCCCAACGGTGTTCGATGACTGGATTTGTTTTCCCGGCCGGCATGCTGGTCTGTCCCATCTGCGCGAAAGAAATAACGGCGTTCCATTGCGACGGCTGCAACAGCGAATTTTTTTCTTTGGGCGGCACCCCGCTGGGCGGCACCCCGCCGCGCGGAATTCCCTGCCTCTTCACCACGGGCATCCAGCAGAAAAACCTTTGGCAGCATCAAATGGCGATGATGGAGTCGCAGGGTGCCGACTCGCTGGCACACTTGAACTATCTACTGCAGGGATACGACGTTTCGGCGCTCACCCGCGCGCGGCTCGAGCAGGCGCACGCCGCCATGCAGGAGAGCCTGGAAATGATTCTCGGCCAGTTGCGGGACGCAGGCCTGCAAAGCGAGCGCAATGAATTGTTCGAGCAGGGGACCGTCGACAACCCGACTGAGTATTACCATCACATATTGCGCGATTGGGCTTGGGATGCGGAGCCCAGCCAACATTACGCGACCCACGTCAATGACGCCAATTTAAAAAGGGTGCTCGAGGTGTGGCCGGACCCGCAGCCGAAAAAAATGTTATTTCTCGGCGCCGGCGCGGGGCGCCTCAGCTGGGATTTACACAAAACACTGCGGCCGGAATTTACTATAGCGTCTGATATCAACCCCTTTCTGCTCGCCTGCGCCGACTCCCTGATCCGCCGCCGCAAGCCCATCATTTTGCCGGAGCTTTATACCTATCCCCAGATCGGTTATCCCTATTCCCGCTCCTGGCGGATGGAGCCCCCGGAAGACCCGGAGCAATTGCACAAAAGCTGGTTTGCGCTCGGCGCGGACGTTTGGAACATGCCGCTGCCCGAGGGCTGCGTCGATACCATTGTGACTTCCTGGCTGCTGGACGTGACGGGTGGCGACGTAAAGGATTTGATTGCGGTGATCGGTTATTTGTTGAAGCCGGGCGGCCAATGGATCAATACGGGTCCCCTGCTCTATTCCGGCCAGTTGAGCTTTGATTTGAAATATTCTGCGGAAGAAATTTTGGACTTCGCCGACATGGCCGGATTTGAAGTCCAGGAGGCGAGCGTCGAAGAAATCGCCCACATGGCTTCGCCATTAAACGCGCGCTACCACCACGAGCAGGTGTTTTCCTTCGCCGCGCGCAAAAGAACGGAATCCCGTCCTTTGCCTTCGCCCGGCCACACCGATGCATGGCTGACGCCGCCCTGGCTGGTTATGCACCACCAGCCGATACCCAAGATTGAGTTCCAGTGCCAAATGGGGCACGAATTTATTCGGCAGGTCCTCAGTTTGGTCGACGGTCAAAGGAGCATTTATTTAATCGCTCAACTGGTGCAACCCACCCTGCCGGAAGGGGTGAATGCCAAGGAGGCGGTAGTCGCATTGTTTGGGCAGATTCTGGAGCAGATGGCAGAATCGGCGGGTTGAGTGCCGGCTGTAGAGCCGGGCAGGCGGGGATCCAGAAGAACGGAGGCCTCCCAAGGTGTGACCGAACGCGAGCTCAATAATGCGCCCAGAGACCGGCCAAGGCGCGGTCCAACTTGGCCTCGACCGTATCTTCAAATTCCATGATCTTCTCGCTCCACGCCTGGATGCGCAGGTGATAATCGCGTTCAATCAAAGCTTTAACGTCTTGCACATTAACGCGCTTTTGGAGGGCTTCCAAGGACTCTCCTTGAGCTTTCGCCGCCTTGACCACGGCGATAAGCTGGACCATATAGGCGCGCCAGGATTGGAGCACAGTTTTATCGACAATAGCGTCGCCGTGCCCGCCCAAATAAACCCGGGCGTCGTAGCCCGTGATTGTATCGAGTGTTTTCACCCACAGTTCCGGCGATGCCTCGGCCCAAAACAGCGGATCGAGATTGTGGAATAAATCACCGGTCACGAGAACTTTCTGTCGCGGAAAATAAATCGTGGTGTCCCCGGGTGTGTGGCTCGGATGGTGGTGTGCGAGCTCCAGAGTATCTCGCCCGAAGGCCAAGCTCATGGCCGAGTCGTAAGTGATATCCGGCGTAACAAACTGAATTGCGGCTATATCGTCCAGGTATTCGCTCAGCTGAGTAACCGCGCGCTGTAACTCGCGCTTTTGAGCAGGATCGGNNTTGACCTCCCATTGCCGCTCTTTTTCGGAGTGGGTCCGAAAAAATTCGGCTACCGAATTGTGCGCAATAATTTTCGCAGACGGATACCGCCGCTTGATGGCGCTGAGCCCACCCACATGATCCAAATGGGGATGAGTGAGAATGACAAATTCGATGGGCAGCTTAGAAACACGCTGGTGAATTGCCTCCAGCATTTGTTCCGCGGAATGAGGATCTGCCTGTCCATCCACGAGAACCAGGGCTTTCTCCCCCACATAAAGCACATTGGTGCTGTTGATACGCCAGGTCTTTTCCGGCCGCAGACTGAATACGCCATCGCCGACCTTTTCGACATAAAATTCAATGTCAGCTTTTTTAGCCAACGCAGATGGACTGGGCAGCCACAATAGGAGCAGGCCGGCAAATAGCAACCAGCTCTTGATAAATTGGATAAATTGGATAAATTGCCGGAGAAATTGCGTGAAACCTACCATAAATCTGTCCTGCATGGCCGAAGCAACAGCTGCCATAGACTCCCGGCCGGAACTTAGGTTTCAGATAAGTCGAACTTAGCACCTTGTCCCTACTCAGGCCGGGACCCAGGCACAGCGCCGCTGCAGCCACCGAAATCCCCATACTATCAATTGAGATAATTCAACTGCACGCCATAATCCGCGAGACTCTTTTTCCACGCGGGTTTTTTTCGGTAGATGGTCGAGGGGCTGATATCCAACAGTTTAGCGGCCATAGAAACGTTGCCGTTACACAGGCTAATAGCCCTATCGATCGCCTCCATCTCCACCAGCCAGAGTGGTTTTATGTCTTCCACACTCTCCGCCGCTTTGCGCGCGGTGTTTTCAGGTTGCCGCTGGACGGCTTGTTTGATACGGAGATCGGCATTCGAGGAGTCGTTGAATGGTGCCGGCAGCATATCCATTTCAACCGTCGTGCCGTTGTGCAGTACCACAATGTTTCTCAGCACATTCAGCAGCTGCCGTACATTGCCGGGCCAGCTGTAACCGAGAAAAATGTCGCTGACCGCCTGTGACAGCTGCCGAAAACCTTTACCCTCTTCTTCGGAGAAAACCCTTAGGTAGTGTTCAGCAATTTGCAGAATATCGCCGCCCCGCTGCCGCAGAGGCGGCAGCTCTATGGGAATTACGTTGAGACGGTAATAAAGGTCCTCGCGGAATCGCCCCTCCCGCACCTCGCGCAGCGGATCGCGATTGGTCGCGCAGACAAAGCGCACGTCAACCACCTCGGTTTCACTGCTGCCCACCCGCTGGAACTGACCCGTCTGAATAAACCGGAGCAGCTTACTCTGCAGGTCCATGTCCATTTCACCAATTTCGTCGAGAAACAGTGTCCCCTTGTGGGCGCGGCGGGCAGCGCCGTCCCGGTTGGTCAGGGCGCCGGTAAAAGCGCCTTTTACGTGACCAAAAATTTCACTCTCCATGAGATCCCGCGGAATTGCGGCACAATTGAGAATGACGCATTCGTAATCCGACCGCTCGCTCAAGTCATGCACGGCTTGGGAGCACACCTCTTTACCCGTGCCGCTTTCGCCGGTAATAAACACCGAGGCCCGGCTGCTCGCGGCGGCGCTTTCTATTATGCGATAGACGCTCTGCATCGCCATACTCGATCCAATGAACCCTTCGAAACCTTGGCTAAAGGGTTGAGCGGCCTTGGCCAGCTCCAACTGTTTGAGCGCGTTGCGCATGGTCACGCACAGCCGGTCCCGGGTAAAGGGTTTTTCGAGATAATCCGCGGCGCCCGCCTCCATGACGCGGCGAGACACCTCAAAGGAACCGGTACTGGTAATCACCACCACCGCGTTTTTTGGCGAGCGCGCGATAATCGCATCCAGCAGGTCAAAACCATCCACATCCGCCACCTGGAGATCCAGCAAAAACAGCGACGGCTCCTCCAGCTGAGCGATGAATTCCGCCGCCCGCTGACCGGAATCCAGCACTACTATCTCCGCGGCCTCTTCATTACTGAGAAACTCTCGGTAACAGCGGGCCAACGACATGCGGTCCTCGATCATATAGAGTTTGGTCATAAATATTCACCTAACGGCTATCGTCGATGATAAAAATTGCAGTAATCGTATAAGTGCTGCTGGCTTTTCAGGAACAGTGTCGGCAGCCTGGCCGCCAGGCGCATACACTCGCCCATATTGTTTTTACGGGACTCCTCCTCCAGCCGCAGCGTAGTCGAGAACAAGGCTTCGCAACCGAAAGTACGGCAAGAACTGCGGAGGCTATGGGCATGCTCCAATATCGCGTCCCAGTCCCCGGCAATACAACACTTGGAAATCTCGCCCAACGAAACAAGCGATTCCCGAATAAACATATCGATCATCTCTTTGCAGATATCCAGGCTGGTATCCTGTGCCAACCGATCCAGAACCTGCTCGTCGATCACGTTGGAATTGGTCAAATACGCCGGTACTTCCTGCTGCTCTTCCGAGCGGCGCAAAACGGAAATCGGTGACGCGGTATCTTCGAGAGCGCGGCGCTCGCCGGATTCGCGACCCCGCATCAGGAGCGACTGAATCATCTGCCGAGCCTGCGTTGGATTCACCGGTTTCATGATATCCGCGGAGATGCCCGCCTGTGATCGCGTAAGTTTGCCATTCTCCGAATCGTCTCCCGTCACTATCAGGACCGGAGTGTCTTTATTAACGTGCGAGACTCGCCGCAGGTGAATCGCGGCTTCGACTCCGTCCATATAGGGAATATCGTCATCGATGATAATGCAGTCGTAGCGGAGCTTCGTGCTTGCCATAACGGCGTCTATGCCATTCACCGCGTCATCGATCGACACGTTCATTTGCCGCAACAGGTCGCCCAGGCGGGCGCGCAGGGACACGTCGTGGCTGACCACCAGCAGCTGCGGTTTTTCGGATGTCTCCGCGTGTTGGCGTTTCGCACTCATGTTGCAATAGGGATAGGGAAATCCCTCGAGCAGCGCTTGGCTCAGAACATTGCCGATCTCCGGCACACTGGCGGTGAGCGGCAGCGTGACCGCGGCCAACTTTGACTCACCGGAAATATCCTGCGCGCCTATTAGGATCACCGGCAATGCACCTAGACGGGAAGCCTCTAAATGGGAAGCCGTGATCGGCGCGCTACCTTCGGCATTCGAACGCACGATAAAGAGCGCGGGGCGACGCTTTCCCGAGGCCATGAACTCCAGGGCTTTGGCTGAGGAATGAAAATGATCGACCTGAGCCCCCCAAGCTTTCAGCTGCAGAACGAGCGGCGAATAGGGCTGATCGACCAACACCACGGCCTTCCCTTTGAGAAAATCCACCCTTCTCGCTAAGCCGAGATCGTGCACTTCCGGCAGTACTAACTCGAGGTTGACTTCCATTTTCTGGTTGCCGAGGTCGTCGATGCGTAAGATGCCTTCCATTAAACGCAACACATGCCGGGAAAAGACAATAGGCATAGCATTGAGGAAAACGCTGCAGACATCGCCGTCATCAGCGCTTGCCGAGCGCGACTTACAGCCCTCTAAAACATACTTTACCAGCAACCGGCCACCGCGCTCCGCAGAGGATTCGTAGTCCGCGGAAAGTAAGGAGCGCTGCGGCGAAATCAGCTGCGCGACTTGATCAATCAGATTGCGAAAGATCTTCCCGATCATATTTCTATCGCCGTAAATCAGCTCCGGCAATCGCGGGGCAAGAATCATGTCCTGCGCCCGGTTGATGGAAGTATCGATACGAGGTATATCGGAAGAAAGAAATTCGATAATGTTGAAGGGCTCGCTATCGATGCTCAAGGCGTTTTGCGCGAGCTGAAAGCTGTCGACAATATTTTCGTTGATGTGCGATAGCTGCTCATAGTCGCTCCTCATGCGATCGGCGATTTTCTGTTGTTCCCCCGACAGGCCAGCCCCCACCAAGGCTTCAATGTCGCGCGACAAATTGCGCAGACAGGTGCGGGACTCACTCTTTAGCGAGTCGACAAAGAGGGCGAGCTCATTGATATCGACCGCAGGCGCCTTCGGCCGCGAGGAATCCTGCGCATCGCTGAGGGTAAGCTGTAAACAGACCAGTTCAATCGGCTCGCGCTGGTGAACAAAAGATATAACACTCCGCTTCACGCTGGCGGAAAAACGCCGGCTGTTGCGTTTTTGAAAAACCACGAATGCGTCGTCACCCATTTTGTCCTTGCATAGGTCCGAAAGACGCAAGGCCTTGGGCCGGATATTGACGAGGCACATTTGCCGCATTTCTTCATTCGAATAGCCGAAGATATCGGTAGCCGCGATGCTTGCGCCCCAAATATCGCCATCCAACCGGTGCAGCACGAGTATGTTATCGCGGTCATTTAAAATACGTTCAACATCAGTGTGCGTAACCGCATTCGCTAACATGGCAAATCCTCGAATGCCTTATATAGAAGAGGCATCAAAACTTATTTCTAATAACTCAGAGCTGCGCGAATTGAAACTCGCCGGACTAACGATAGGCGATAAATTCCAGTGTTGCATTATGCGAGAGGGCTTATTGAGCACCTATAACAGGGCTACTACCGACTGGGCAGGACGGCGAAGAGACCTTTCGAAAGGGTTTTCGAAAAATCTATGCCGCATCGGTCTAACCCGACTGCAGTGAAGCGGTTGAATATTTAGATCCAACGGCTTAGGCTTGTATCGGAAGTATGGCTATTTGCAGAGACCGTCTTTATGTCGAAAGTGCATAACAAAGGGAAATTCGTCACATTTACTTCGGCTGCTTGGCTGATCGGCTTAGGCCTTTTGTGCACCGGCCTCAGCCACGCCACCTCTTTCTCCGGCACGGCGAGCGTATCCATTCTGGATTCCTTTGAATTCATCGAGCAAAAGATTGTGAACTTTGGGACACTCACCCTTGGCAATGGGACGTGCAATATGGGACCGACCGGCGCCCTGGAGGCGTCGGGCGGCGGTACTTGTACAGGAGAAGGACAGCTCGGTGAAATACTTATCAGTGGAACCGACGGTCAAACAATTTCCGTCTCGGTTGAACAAGGTGATTCTGCCGCGGGCCTGACTTTTACCCCACAGCTTTATTCAGATGCGTCGACAGTCTTGGTCGGCGGACAGACCACTGCCAAAATCGGTGGTTTATTAAATCTCAACGGCGCCACCGCGGGTTCGTACAACCTGACCTATATCATCATTGTGAACTATAACTAGGGCGTCTACACTCAAAGGCAAACCCGTTACGTGCAGATTGCACCAGCATCTGCAGTCGAAGAATCAGGGCTTCCAAGAAGCACTGGGCTTCGAAGAATCACCGCAAATCGCCGCGCGCGAACAGGCTTACCACATGAATTACCCCCGGCTTCACCCCTCGCATTGGATAAACAGATTGCTGCGCTGCATCGGCGTTGCAGTTTTGCTGGCAAGTCCAATGGCCTACGCGGTGGATGCGTTACAAATACTTCCCACCCGCGTCGTCTTGGCTTCCCAAAATTCCGCCGAACTCACCCTGGTCAATAAGGGAACGGAAGCAGGCAGTTATCGAATTATCCTCCGCAATATTCGCGCGGACGATCACGGGCGATTTCAGGCGGTGGAAAAAGCGGAAGGCAATGAACTCTTTGCCGACGACCTCATACGTTTTTCCCCTCGCCGAGTCACAGTCGAAGCCGGTGCGTTCCAAAAAGTGCGTGTGATGGTGCGTATACCCAAAGATCTGAAGGAAGGCGAATACCGAACTCACTTAGTATTCCAGTCTCTCCCTAAACAAGACAGTAACTCGCTGGACGGTAGCGGCGACCTTTCGGTTTCCGTGGATCCCATTGTTGAAGTGTCGATCCCGGTCATAGTCCGGCACGGTAAACTCTCTACTCAATTGAGCATACAGGCTCCATCTCTCAAGGAAGATGCCCTGGTCTTTTCGCTTGGCCGCGAGGGCTCGCGCTCCACTTACGGAGATGCTGAAGTCTTTCTCAACAGCGAAAAAGGCGAACGGGTTGGTTATGTCCGCGGTTTATCGGTTTATTACCCGAACGATAAACGTATTGTTGAGGTGCCCTTGAACCTGCCCGCTTCCTACAACAAGAGTAAGGGTAATCTTTTTATCCGTTTTACCGAAGATCCCACTTTTGGTGGCGAGCACACGGTCACCGGCACTTTCAAACCCTGACCGGCAATAGGCAATGCGCTGGCTTTTCACAAGCTGGCTCTTTGTTCTGATTGTCACGTGTTTTCAGATTCCCCCCCTGTACGCTGCGACGGAGCTGGAGCTCGACGAGAACGAGAGCATGGTGGTCGAGCTTCGACTCGCCTCTTTTACCCTCGCAGGCGCGACTGTCGTTTACCACACCAACGACTACACGGTAATGTCCCTCCAGGAATTTCTGGATGCCTTGGATTTTGCCATTTCGGTCGACAGCGAAACTCAACAGGCATCCGGCTGGTTTATCAATCAACAGAACACCTTCTCTCTCAATATCAAAAGTGGCGAAGTCTATATCCGCGGCATCCGCCAGAGTCTTTCCCCGGACTTTCATTTTTACGCGGATGAATTCGATCTCTATGTGGATATAAAAGAGCTGGAGCGTTGGTTTGAGCTGGATATTCAACTGAACATGGCACGCTTGATTATGCAGATATCAAGCAAAGAGACTCTGCCGATTCAGCAGCGTGTTATGCGCGAGAAAATGCGTAATAAGAATGCGCCTAAGCAGGGAAGCCAAAAATCTCATCCTTGGGTCGACGATGAATATGCATGGCTCGGCCCACCGGCGATGGATCTCAGGTTCAATGCCATTAAAGATCAGCGTTATGACGATGCTCTTTGGGGATATTCGATACAGTCCACCAACGATTTGCTGAAACACCAAGCACGCCTGTCCCATATCCAAACCGACAGCACTACGCCACCCTCTACCCGTCTCACCCTATCGAAACAGTCCGCCAGGCCCGGGACCTCGTTTGGCCCGGGCATCACGGGTTACGAACTCGGTGATATATACGCGAGGGGCGACAGCCTGGTGAGTCCGTGGGTCCCCGGCGTTGGGGTGACGGTGGAGCGCTACCTATCCGCGGCCCTCGACCAATCCTTTAACCGCCGCGACTTTGAGGGCGATGCCCCGCCGGGATGGGAGGTTGAACTTTACCGCAACGGCCTGCTACTGGATTTTCAGGTGGTCGACGAAAGTGGCCGATATATATTCCGCGACGTGGAAGTGCAATACGGTGAGAATTTTTTTGAAATTACCCGTTACGGCCCCCAGGGCCAGGTGGAGGTCGAAAGAAAGCGCGTGCAAATCGGCGCGGAGATGATCGCCCCGGGGGATTGGCAGTTCTCGATGACCATTTTAAACGAGAACGACAAATTGATCGGCGAGCCCGAATTGGCCACCGCGCAAACTGACGCGGTACAGACGGAGTCCATCGCCACCACGATTCTCTATGGGCTGCAAGAAAAACACTCATTTGGGATTGGTTTCAACAGACTGCCCAACCTTGATAGGGATGAGCATGAGGATGCGACAAATGATTTTGCCCGCCTGATTTGGATCTCGGCTTATCCTCTGTTTTCCTCACGTCTGGATTATGCCCAAGATTTGCAAGAAGGCCGCGCCGGCAGCCTCAACCTTTCGGGCCGCCTCTTTAAGCAAGACATCAATATCGAGAACATTTATTTTCAGGATTTCATCTCGGCGCAAAGCAATAACGGCGCTATAGAGCAAAAACATAAACTCAGCTTGTTCGGCAGTATTGAAACTTTCGGAACGCCCTACTCCCTCGGTCTCACCCGCATTGATACGGTCGATGGCATCCGCCGTTTAACCCTGGAAAACCGACTCGGATTATTTTTGGGCCGCAACCGCTTTTCCAACGAGCTGGCGCTGTCGACCGATAACCGCGCCGACGGGGAAATCGCCACACGCGGGTTATTTTCCTTCAGCCGCGCGGGCGGGTTCCTGCAGTTTCGCACCAGTTTTGGCTATACCCTGGACCCCACGAGCCTGACCAACGGTTCTGTCACCATGGATTACCGTCGTGCCGCCTGGCATGTTCAACTCAGTGCGGGGGTAACGCGCTCCCAAGTGCTCGGCGATACCTACAACGGCGGGCTTANNGGCTTAACCTTTCGAGAACGTTCGGCGATCTATCGGTCGGATTATCCTCCATCACCGATTTTGATGAAGCCACCAGCATCGCGCTCACCTTTGCCATAGGGCTCAAGGGGCATAATCATGCCCCCCACTTCAATACCGCACCCTACGGATCGTCGGACATGGGCACCCTCGAAGCCCGCGTGTTTATGGACGGCAACGGCAACGGAGACTTCGACGCCGATGAGGCACCGCTCGAAAATGTGCGATTCAAAGGGCGCTCGTCTTGGCAGGAGCACGCTACCGATAAAAGTGGTGTCGTCGTGCTCGGCGGCATGGATACCAGTCTTGGAAGCGTGGTCACTGTCGACACAGTGAGTTTGAACGACCCTTATTTGCAACCCTCGCGCACTTCCTTCCGAGTGGCCTCCCACGCCGGCGCTTATCGCAGGGTCAATGTTCCAGTGACCGAAGTTACCGAAATCGAAGGTTCTGTATTTCTTGTCAAAAACAGCAGTAAAAAACCCGTGGGCGGGGTCACGGTCGGACTATTCAAAGACGGCCAGGAGATCGCCCGAACCACAACCGAATTTGACGGCTACTACCTGTTTCCCTACGCTCCGCCAGGCGAATATAGGGTCAGTTTGATCGACGACAATAAAGCCATGGCGAAATTTCGCTGGAATGTGACGCCGCTATTTAAGACGGATATTGAAAACGGCATCACGAGTTTGCCAGATATCGAGGTGACGGAAGAAGAATAGGTGCCGCGAGGATTATTGATAATTGACTGTAATCAAATAGGTCAAAACAAATTTGCCGATCCTGGGGTCGTTCGGCTTGAACCTCACTTCACCGGTAACCAAAAATGTTCCCCGACCCTGCGCATTCAGTGAAAACTTTTTGGCGTTTAAGGTGGGCCTAAACATGATGTTATTGATCCAGCCGAGGTTTGTGACTTCGACATTATAAGAATAATAGGGCTCTCCGGTGACCTCGATCACTCCGGGAACTCCCGTCCCTATACAGTCGCCCGTGAGGAGGGCATTACTGCTCATAGAGCAGCGCAACGGGGCGACGGGCATTACTCCAAAATCCACTATCTGCAACTGCGCCAACGAAAATCCCCTCAACGCAAATGCAGTGCTTGCCCAACAGACAGTGACGCAAAAAAGTCCCGTTTTTAAGAAAATCGCTTTCATCGAGAACCCAGGTCGAAATACTGTTTTTATTATAGTCGTCGCGGCCGCCGCTGCATCCTTGTCCCCGGCCCCACCACTCTAGCAATTCGCAAAATGCAACTGTGCCGCCGTTGCATTTTGCGAATTGCCACAGGTCCTGTGAGTGCGCGAATTTGTTTTCATCCTGCGGCGCCCACTGGCAATTGCTGCTTATCTAATTGAAATAGAAGGGTTTTAATCGCCACTGCACCTTCCGCACCGAATCTGGCACGCCGGCTGCAATATAGATTTTAACGACACTTACTCACCCCCGAAT
>DJFO01000215.1:2614-4810 GCA_002432555.1 Marinagarivorans sp. UBA5870 | reverse complement strand
TCGAGCCAGGGGGTTTGCCGCCAGCCGCCGCCATCGAGCGCCTCGTTGACCACGTCCCAGGTGTGGATGCGGCCCTTATAGCGGTCGACCAGGGTACTGATGTGACTATCCACACGGCCCCGCAAAACCCCCGCGTTCGGGGCGCCTGCTAATACCCAGTCCGCCATTTGCGAATGCCACAGCAGGGTGTGACCTACGGCGCGCAGTCCGCGGCCGTGAGCAAAGTCGACAAAAGCGTCGGCGCCGCTCCAGTTCCAAGTGTCGGGCGCGGGGTGTATGTTGCGCCACTTCATATCGTTCTCTGGGGTCACGCAATTGAACTCTCGCTCCACCAGCGCGCGGAAAAAAGCGGGCTCCGTGGGTTTCGGCACCCCGTCAATCGCGGTTCCCAGCAGGAAATCGTCTCG
Organism: Marinagarivorans sp. UBA5870; assembly: GCA_002432555.1. Next base: position 4,403 of record DJFO01000215.1, on the reverse strand, counting down.
AAAAAGATCGCGCAGTCCCGGCTCAGCCACGGGCGCTTGCGCCGCTTCCTCGACAGAACAACCGGTGGTAGCCATAACCCAGGCGACAGTCAGCAAAAGATCGCGGCGCGTCATAGGGTGCGCAGGAGAAGGCAATGTTGGAGTTCTGCCCGCGCAGAGGCGGCCGGGAGCGCGTCGGAGGATCACGCGCTTAATCTTACGTCGCTCATCACGCAATTGCGGCCGCGATTCTTCGCCCGATACAGGGCCTCGTCGGCGCACTTGAAGAGATGATCGAGGTCGGGTTGCGAAAGTGTCGCCACACCGAAACTAGCCGTTACGCGAATGTCGCGGTACACCGGCGTGCTTTCCAGCCGCTTGCGCAGAGATTCGGCGGCCGACATCGCCTGCACGAGATTGGTGTCGTGGCAGAGCAGAATAAATTCTTCGCCGCCCCAGCGGGCGAGAAAGTCGGACTTGCGCACGCTGTTCTTGAAGGCATCGGCGGCATTTTTCAGAATTTCGTCCCCCACATCGTGGCCGTAGGTGTCGTTAATTTTCTTGAAATGGTCCAAGTCGATTAAAATCAGCGAAAAATGCGTGTGGTGTTTTTTCCAGCGCATCAGACCATCGTAGAGCACGTCGCGGATGCCGATGCGGTTCAGCAGGCCCGTCAAGGGGTCGGTGCGCGCCAGGTCTTCGAACTGACGATTTTGCAGGCTGAGAATATTGTTGATGGCCACCAGGTCTTGCTGGTAGGACTTCTGCCTGTTTAATTCATAACGCAGGCGCGCTAGCCGGGAAAGCAGCAGGGCAATGATTAACACCGTCCAGACGATGGTGATGCCGCGGTAAAGAGCCAGCTCGGAAACGATCGGACCCTGCCATACAATCCGTTTGAGCTGGATTTCGTGCACGCCGGAAGTCACCGCCGAACCGGTTTGAATTTCGATGGAGGATACATCGTTGAACTCCGGCTTGGAATCTTGCAGCGGAATGTTGCGCTGCACCAGCCACCAGCCCGCCACGGCAAAGTCCGCCATTTCGATTTCCAGCCCCTCCTCCAATTTATCCGTCGGCACTTCGACCACGTTGTATTTGGTGCTCAGCTGGTCGCTGGGCATATAGTAATTTTCGCCGCGGTTGCGCAAATAAAAGCGCAGGTGTTTACCGTTGCCTTTATAGGCCATCCAGATCGTCATTTTGGTAAACCGGCTGAGGTCGAGGCCGTCTACCTCAGAGTTGGCGATGCGGATGTGGAGGCTGCAATAGGGATTCTTGAACGCCTGTCCGATGCTACAACTCCAGCGCTGGGTATCGGCGTTGATCCACTGGGCGAGACTGTTGCCACCGGAGTAAGCATCGTTCAACAGCTCCGCCTTGTACTGGGTCGGGTTTAATTCGTGCGAGTAGGACATCAGGTCCTTGGGGATCAGAATCAGAGCGAGCGAGAGGCAGGCGGCCACGCCCAACAAGATTTCGGGTTTATCCAGGATAGACAACAACCAACGCTTAGGGGACATTGACCGACATCTCACGGCGGCTCACTCAATAAACAGCAGTGTAGTAGACATTCCGCCGCTTCACCACGCAGCGGCAACTCCCAGATTTACTCGAATTTTAATGCGGTGCGGTTCGATTTGAGGTGCTAAAAAGAGGGAGGGCGAAGGGCGCGGCGGGCGGAAGCGAATCCGCCCGCCAGCTCGCCGCCTAGGGCACTTCCACTACCTGCTTCGCCAACGCCGCGCCTGTAACATAACCCTCCTGGCCGGAGCCGACCGTGACACTGACCCGGCCGTGGTATGGCTGG
>DJFO01000215.1:295-2484 GCA_002432555.1 Marinagarivorans sp. UBA5870 | reverse complement strand
TGGCGCATCGAGCAGGCTGAGGTAGACCTGAGCTACTTCCTCACCGGCGCGCTGGCCTCTATTAGCCACTTGAGTCGAGATTTTCAATCCGGAGCCCTGACCATGCGGCAACACAGCGAGGGATGCATACTCAAACCGGGTGTAACTAAGGCCGTGGCCAAAGGGAAACAACGGCTTGTTCTTGTAGTATTTATAGGTCCGGCCCTGCATGGTGTAGTCGTTGAAAGCCGGCAGGTCTTCCACGCCCCGGTAGAAAGTCACAGGCAGGCGACCCGATGGATTCACATCGCCCCACAGTAGCCGCGCTATGGCCGTACCGGCTTTTTCTCCCGGATAAAACGCCTGGACAATCGCATTGAGGTTGGTGTTCTCCCAGTTCAACGCCATGGCGGATCCGCTGAAATTCACCAGCACGATGGGCTTACCCAGCTGCTTGAGTTTTTTTAACAATGCGGTCTGCACCGCCGGTAATTTTAAATGGGTACGGTCACCGCCGGCAAAACCGTCCAGCTCGACGGGCATTTCCTCGCCTTCAAGCGTTGCGTCTATCCCGCCCATAAAGATAATCACGTCCGACTTTTTCGCCACCGCCAGGGCGTCGGCCTCCAGGGGCTGGGCCACATCCGCCCAGGTGAGGCGCGCTTCAGCTTCGATGGCGGTATTGATCGGCCACCATTGGTAGGCAGTGAAGCGGGCTTCCAGTTCGTACGCCTCGCCTGCCTGCAACTGGGTGCTTTTGCCAACCCAGTCGCCATTGAGCTTCACGAGCACATTGCCGCCAAAGCTGTAACGGCCGCTGTGCACGGGCTTCAGGTACCCGCGCCAGATCACCGCAAACGGCTCTTCGATTTTCTGGTTGACCGGCGAAAGTCCCCAGCGGAAATCGATATTGGCGTCCACTCGAGTGAGCGCGGGGGTCGCTGGAGGGGCCTGGGTGCGCCAGTTGTCCGGCAGGAAATTGCCGAGGAAATATTGCGCGTCAAGACCAGGCACCAAAGTGCCGTTGCCGTCGCGATGGTAAAAATTCTCTGCCGGCACCGGTTGCAGGTGCTTATAGATGTCAGCGGCCAGCGCGGAGCCGGGGGCATACTGAACCTTGTCCGCGCCAGCGCGGTTGATAATTCCCTGCAGGGGCAGGACGGGCTGCGTCGGCGTGCCGTAATAATTACCCACCAGAACTTCAAAATTAGCGGCGTTGGGGCCTATAACCGCAACGCGGGCGCCTTCCCGTAGGGGCAGAACACCGTCGTTTTTCAAGAGTACCAAAGATTTATCGGCGGCTTCCGCGCTTAAAGCCAGGTGCTGCTCCGAAGCGACTACCTCGAGGGGAATTTTGCTAAAGGGGACGAGGGACGGATCGTCGAACATGCCGAGCTTGAAGCGCGCGCGAAACAGGCGCGCCAAAGCCTGATCCACCGCGGCCATGTCGATCATTCCTTCGCGCAGCGCCGTGTGCAAATTGATGTAGGTATTTAAATGGCTGTCGCCGCACTCAATATCGGTGCCGGATTTTAAAGCCCAGGCGGCGGCTTCCGCCGGCGACTGGACGACAGCATGAGCGGTGCGATCATAAAAATCCGAGACGGCGCCACAGTCGGAAACCACGTAACCTTTAAAACCCATTTCCCCGCGCAAGATATCTTGCAGAAGCTCCTCATTACCGCAGGCAGGTTTGCCGTCGACGCGGTTGTAAGCGCACATCAAGGACTCCACCTGCGCCTCCTGCACCGCCGTGCGAAACGCCGGCAAATAGGTTTCGTAAAGGTCTTTGCGACTCGGGCGATAATCGTCACTGTGCCGGGTTTTTTCCGGCCCGCTGTGCACTGCATAGTGTTTAATAGTCGCGACGGTTTTCAGGTAATGCGGATCATTGCCCTGCAGGCCGCGCACAAAATTCACGGCCATGCGGCCGGTCAGGTAAGGATCCTCACCATAGGTTTCCTGTCCCCGACCCCAACGCGGATCACGAAAGATATTAATATTGGGAGACCAGAACGTCAGACCCCCATAAATCGTATGGACGTCGTGCGCGAGGAAATAATGGTGTTTGGCTCGGCCTTCATCGGAGATCGCCGTAGCGATCCGCAGCATAAGATCTTCATCAAAGGTGGCAGCCATGCCTATGGCCTGAGGAAAAACAGTGGCTTTGCCTGCGCGGGCGACGCCGTGCAGGGCTTCGTTCCACCAGT
>DJFO01000215.1:0-289 GCA_002432555.1 Marinagarivorans sp. UBA5870 | reverse complement strand
ACCCAGCGGCCTCCTCTTTAACCGCGGAGTGGGAGCAGGACAGGAGGACACTCAACAGCGGCGCTAGCAATACTGATCGATTCATGGGCTACCCTTATTATTTTTTAGGCAATGCGGAGGACCGGCCGCCGCGAGCGTGCCCACTATACCAGTTTTCTCAACCGGCTCCAGGTGACCGCCGCCAAGCCATTGCAACGGCGAAAAAAAGCATATTTTTCCGACTTTTTTTCGCACTCTTACCCTTCTCGAATACCCTTCTCGAATACCCTTCTCGAATACCCTTCTCGAA
>DJFO01000405.1 GCA_002432555.1 Marinagarivorans sp. UBA5870 | reverse complement strand
GGATTTTTGGCTGTTTCGGCTGGACTTCAGAAAAACCTTATGCCTGAGGGTGGCAGTATTCACATTGCGTTATTAGCCGTCACGACTATATGGGCCGCGCATCTGGTTGCCAAAGATGCCGCGAATTTGGCGCACTGGTCTGGGTTACTTGCAGGAATATTACTGGCATTGCTCACGATTTTAAATGTACGGCACGGCAGGGGTAAATAAGGAGATAAGTCAGTCCCACATGTACTAGGTGAAGGTGCGGTGATAGCGCGCTTTTGAATGTTCTCGGAGGGGCAGTCAGTAGGAATGAAAAGGATGGATCTGATTTTACGTGATGCCCTTGTTATCGGCGCCATTCCCTTGTGCGGCTGGCGCGGTTGAGGAAACTGTGCCATAACTGCGCCAAGTGAACTTCGAACGGCGCCAAAGGGACAATGCCAGGCAAGTGTGCCGACCCTGACCCCGGTGCGGATTGGGGACCGACTCCGGGGTAATTTATTTGATCAAAAACCGGGCCGGTTTTTCCACAGAAAAATGTCCAAAGAGATACCGACGAATAACCTGTAGTTAAGATCTCAATAGTCGAGGAAACCGCTGAGATAAGACTCTATCGATCGCGGCCGGCGCAGAGCATGGATCCCACCACAACAGGAGAGGCCAATCTATGGTATTTGAACTCAACCGAACAATGATCCTCCGGAGATTTACCGCACCGGCCGTCCTTGCGGCTCTGTGCATTTATTACGGAATCATCGTCGGGCTGTCCGCCATTAAGTTCAAAGTTGACCTATCGAACTTCGCGCTTGCGGCAGTAGCAGGTATNNTCTCCCTGGACAGGGTTCGCCTCACGATGGAAGGTCTCTTCACGACATCGACTATTGCCCTGCATGATGTCGTGAAGTATCAACATCTTCCGTCGTGGGTTACCAAGGAAGTCATTGGTTTGATGTTGGTCACCGGTCGGGGCAAAAAGACAGTTATCTCCATTGATATGTTCGTTCGCCGGTCGGATTTTGTGACTTTGCTTGCGGAATTGACCGCCGCCCTGCGGGAGCAAACCGGAGCCGCAAGTTATCCCAACCGACATGCCGGCCAACCTTATGTCTCGTTGGCTCTCTGCTCGGTGTATGTCGCACTGCATTTTGGAATTGAGTATTTTTGGGGTAGTCGCTTCGAGGAAGTATTGCGTCTAGGTGCGGCGACCAGGGAGTTTTGGCTGGCAGCCGAATTTTACCGGCCGGTATCGGCGGCCTTCCTGCATACAGGCACCCATCATCTGCTTATCAACGTCTGCTGCTTTCTTATGCCGGCGAACTTGATTGAGTCGATTCTCAGGCGGTCGGAGTTTCTGATTATTTTCTTGCTCTCGGCGGTTTTCTCCATCGCTTTTTCATCCGCCGTTTTCGGTTATGAGGCGGTGGTGGGTGCATCCGGAGCTATATGCGCGATTTTTGGTGCGTATCTTTGTATAAAACGTAATGCCCCCGCCAGAATCTCCGCGTTATTCGAAATCTCAAATCGAACGATGGTCTTTATTGCCGCGACCGAAATCGCCTCGGGCATTTTTCTGAAGAATGTGGCGACGGGATGTCACTTCTTCGGATTTTTGCTCGGATATTTTCTCACTTTTATTTTTGTCATAGTTCCCGAGCGCAAAGGCACCGCAAAGGCGCGGCGCACCGGCGGCCTTGAGGTCGGGTTGGTTGTAATGGCGTGTCTTTATGGGGTCGCAAAGTTTCTTATCATTGCCGCTAGTTCACCGCAGTAGGGCAAAACCGGTTCGCCGGGTCGCCGGGTCGCCGGATCGCCGGATCGCCGGGTCGCCGGTCGCGGAATGTCAACGCGGGGCCTGGCCGCGAAATAAAGGTTCCGAAAAGCGAGGAGTTGCTTATGAAATCTGAGTGGCAGGTGTTTTGGCAGATCTTTATACCGTTTACCGTTATTGCGATTTTTATGCTGTATGCACAGGGTGCTTTTTATCAAATCGATACTGCAGGGATTCTTATCCTGGTGACAGCCTATTTCCTCTGCGGTGTTGCGGTTTATTGTTTTGTTAAGTCCAACCGCGACTTGGGCGGACCTCTCTAATATGCCGGGGCAGGATGAGGGATACCCTGATGCTCCGCGCATTGCCGACGGACCAACTTTAGACCAGTTTGCTGTTTAAGGATTTATTCTAATTGCCATTTATTGGTTATGCGCACATTTGCTCGATAAATAGGCGGTTTTTAAGGCGGTCTTCCCGTGAGGCCCGCGGTTTTTTATGAGTCGCTACATAAAATCTCGCCCTTATTTCGTTCCGCCATTTTGCCCTTTTTGCGCCCGTCGGCCGCCTGCCTATACTCACNNCCTATTACACATCCAAGCCCGAGCCTGGGCGACTTCCGTATAAAAATGAGTGGGGTTTTCTATGCAGCGACTTCTGTCACTTGCCGAGCCTGTGTTTCAACGTCTACAGCCTTTCGCGTTCGTCCTTTTACTCGCCATTGTGATGGCGGGGTGCAGCGACAGCGACAAAAAAGGACCCGTCCAGACGCCTTCAGGCAGTTCGTCCAGTTCGAGCAGTTCCAGCAGCTCGAGCAGTTCGAGCAGCTCGAGCAGCTCATCGAGCTCCGCCAGTACTTCCGCTGCGTCAAGTTCCACCAGCTCGAGCAGTTCTTCCTCATCGTCGAGCTCCAGCTCGTCGTCGAGTTCTTCGAGCTCATCCTCTTCGTCCAGCAGTTCCAGCGGTATTCCGAGCCCGCCGACTTTACAGGGCACTGTGCGGACTTTTCCCGGCACGGAGACCGCACAGGCGAAACTGATTAATCGCAAATTGCACGATCCCACGCTGATCAATCAGGCCGAGGATGGGGGAATATCCTTTGAGGCGGGGGAAACCGGTGGCGCAACCAGCCTGGGCAGCGACGATATGGTGCCCACCAGTGCGCTGGTCTCCATTTATTTGTTGAGCGACGTAAATTTTGACGAACCCATCGCCACGGTAAAAACCGATGCCGCGGGCAATTACGTGGTGCGGGTGGTGGATCTGGTGACCTACCTCACCGGCAAGGAACTGATAACCGCCAACGCCACGGACGAGCAGGTGATAACAGCATTCAAAGCGCTCGGCAAGCTCCAGGTAAGAGCCCTGGTGGTGCGGGATACTGCCGGTGATAGACAGGCCCTCGCGATTCAATCCATTGCCGATCCCACGCAGGTCGATGCCAACGGTGCCCCCGTACCCGTGAGCGTGGACCCGATCGTGCACCGGGTGGTGAAAACCATCGTCAATCAAATTCGCGAATCCATAGAGTCACTGCGTTCTTTGGGTATTGCGGAAACCACGGTGGCGGCGCTGACTCAGTCGATAATCGACGCGGTGGTGCCGGAAATCGAGCGAGCCATCAGCGAAGCGGCCGACAGCGTGATCGAAATTCCGGAAGGCCAATCGCAGGAAGACGTGATCGAACAGCAAGCCGCGGAAATTGAAGTCGACGTTGCCGCGGAAGATCTGACCACCTTGGAGCAAGTATTGAATTCTACCGAAGACAACGCCGAGGCTGTGCAGCAGCTGCAGGCGTCGGTGGCGGGTGCCGAGGAGGTGGTGGGCAGTGATGAAAGCACTCTGACATCGTCCCTCGACAGCAGCGAGCAGGGTCTCGTTTCCAATTTGCGGGCGACCCTGGACGAACAGGTGAACCAGCAGGTTAATCTGACTCTGGAAGCCGCCGAGGCCAACGGCACTCTCGACCAGGTATTGCGAGTGTCAGAAGGGCAATCGGCGGACGCCGCTCTCGCCGCCACCCAGGCGGAGCAGGTGGTGCAGCAACGCCGCGCACTGCAGCGTTTTTTCCTCGCTCTCGGCCTGGCTGTGGTAGTGCAGGAAAACAGCGCGGGCGATGCCGCGGTTATCGCCCTGCGTCTGCCGGTGCCGCCGCAAGTCAGTGGCGACCAAATACCCGGTGGGCAGGGTTTTGAGGAGCGGGAAATCCGCCTGTTCAAAGTCGGCGCCGGCGCGCTAGACGACGACAGTCGCTATACCGCCTCCGCCAGTGCCGCTTTGGGCGCGCCGGATGTCAACGGCGTTCCCCAGCCGCCGATCTATTACGCGCAACCGTTGGAAAATGTGGTCCCCGGGCTGCTTGGTGACCTTACTCTGGAACAATTCCAGATAGCGGCGGATGCAGCTTTTGCGGCAATTTCCGATCCGTTTGCCGCGCCCACTGCCGCGGATTTTGCTCTGGTGGATCGCCTGCGCCTGCATCACGAATTGAATCGCCGTCTGCGCGACAGCAATCTGGTATCCGCAGCTGTGATCGACCGGCTGTTGCAAAGTGCCGACGCGGAAGTTCTGGTCAAACGTTTGGCGGCAGTGGTCGCCAGCAATTTCAGTTGGGCGCGGGAGACGGTGAACCTGACTCCCGAGGGCTTTCCCATCTTCACCGGCCGGGTTGAGACGCCGAGCGGCACCGGTGCCACAGTGGACAGTTCGGAAATCGTCAAGGCCCTCAGCCTCCAGCTCGGTGCCACTGCCAAGGAAACTGTGCAGTCACTTACCGAGCGGGAAAGCTTTTACGCCCAGTTCGCACCCGAGGCGGTACAGGCCGCGATCGNNCCCGTTTTCTGCAAGGCGCCAATTTCAATTTGGCTCAGGCTCTGCTGGACATATATCCGGAAACCGCCGCCGGCTATCGCGATTTGATCGTCGGCACCAGCGTTACTCCGCCCGCACCGGCGTTCAATGATGCCCGCCAGCGGGTGGCTCTCGGCTTAACCGCCGCGGTACCGCCGACCCTGTTTGGCCGCACCCTCACCCCCGAGAGCAGCATCAATGTGCGCTCCGCGTTGTTTCTGCTCGACCTGACCTTGCGCAGCAATTTCCTGAGCGATCCAGGCCAGGGCTTCTTTCAGTCCTTCCCCATTGTCAGCGGCGGGACCACTGTCAGTCGGCTGGTGCCCAATTTCGCGAACTATAAATTCCTCAGTCCGCGCGAAGGGGTCACGCTTGCCACTTTGGTTTCCGCCCTGTTGAACGTGACACTGATCGACGATGGTGACCTGTTTCGCTCCCTGCAACCTCTGGTGGGTCACGGTTTGTCGGGCCTGCCGGAGCTGCCGCAGTTCAAAGAGCAAAACCTCGATGAGTTTGCCGGCGACCTGCAGGCCCGTGTGGACAGCATGGCGGTGAGCTGCACCCTGGAGCGTTTCGATGGCCGGGATCCGCAACAGGAGAGCGCCCAGGAAAATCTCCAGGTGAGCGTGTTCGAGGTGGAATACAACCCGGCAACCGGGCAGATTTTCAAAGGTGACGCGGTCGCGGCGACTTTGACCTCGTCGCTGGAGGTGGGCGAGGGCCCGGTGCGCCGCACCTATCGTTTGGCCGGCATTCCCACCCTCGAGGGCGAGGGTTACGGTCGCGACTATTTGGTCAAATTCAGTATTCCCGGATACCAGAATCCATTGCCGGAGTTGTATTTCTTCGCCGATGGATTTATCGCGGACCTGAATCTGTGTCCGCCGCACGCCCCGCTGTGGATCGGCCCGGATCAGCAATTGGCCCCGGTGCCTGGCCTCGGCCTCGGCAGCGATCAGACCCGCTATGACAAGCTTGGTCAGCCGGTGGGTCCCGAAGGTGNNGCACAGGAGCAGGAAGCGGGCTTGGGCAGCATGGATTTCCGTCTGGTGAGCGGCGCCAACGGCTTCAATTTGCAGGCGCAGCCCGGTGCTGGTTTCGCGCCTTTGTTTGGCGGTTACGTGAACGGCGCTTTGAGTCTGAGTCTGGACCCGGCCGCAGGTCTTCAACCGCTGCACGGCATGGGCGCCATCCTAGGCGCGAAGGTCCGCAGTCTGCTGGAAAGCGCCGCGGCCAACGCCAACCTGCTGTTGCCGGTGGTGACTCTGGATCCCGCCGACTTTGCGCCCAACCGGTTGTTCCTGCTGCGCGATGCTCAAGGTAAATTCTGGATTCTCGAGCTGCGCCGCCTGGAGAACTTCTCCAATACCGGCGCCAGTGCCGGCACCTTTCTGGATTTCGGTTTCACCCGCGTCAACAGCCTGGGCGAAGTTGTGATCCCGGTGGCCGCCTTCGGCGCGACTCCGACCCCGGATGCGAACAGCGGCGTGCGCTTTCAAAAACTCTTTTACGGCGACTGGCTGGTCCTCGACGCGCCCACGGGTTACGCGGGGCCCGATGTGCTGCCGCCGGAACAACTGGCACTCGGTGAAAACCCGCTCTACGAGCAGTTGGGCGCAGCCACCGACGGCGTGGTTTTGCGCTACGCCGGCGAACATTTCGACGATACCATCACCACCGCCGCCGATTTTGATACCGCTTTTGGCCGCCCTGCCGATTTTAGCGGTGTTCCCGTGCGGCTGGACGCGGGTCGTCCCGGCATCACCTTTGTAAAACTGAGTTTCAGTCAGCAGGACCGCAAATACGTCATGGATCCGGTACCGCAAAGTGCCGCCGCGCTGGTGACCAACCTCCAGCACAACAATCTGATAGCGGTCTTCGATAGCACCAGCGAACGGCCGGATGCGCCGCTTTACCTCGGGCGCGTTGTGCGCGAACTGCCGGCCAACGACCCCTACGCCAACTTTGAGCTGAATCTGGAGCTGGTGAATTATCAGGTGGTGGGCAACGATGAAGTGGTCGACCAGCGCGATCTGGTCTGTTTCGGCGATACCTGTCCACAGGGCTTGCCGGGTTTAGTCTTCGCCAGCAATACGAACGTGCGGGTCGGGGCGGTGTTCGATGCGGACTTTGATGGCGTCCCGGCGCTTTTCGATCCCAACGATGCCGATCCCAATATTCCCGGCGGCGCCCCCGCAGGCCCGGCCGCGGGCGGTGGTGAAGGCCTGACGATCCGCATGAAGGCCACCGCCGGCGCCGACGGCGGCGTGGCCAAATCCTTCCTGGTGGAAACCAACCATCTCTGGCCCGGTGATATTCAGTCAGTCGCCTTGAGCGGCGCGCTCTTCGGCCCCGGTACCGGACCGCAAGTGATTTTTACCTGCGTACCACCCCAGGTGGATGCAGCCGGCAATTTCGTCGATTACCAGTGCACCCCGCGCAGTTTGGCCGGCGGCGCCGGTGTCAGTCTGCACGGCAAAACCGGCGCGGGCGTCGCTTTCGAATTGACCCTGCCCGACAGCATCCTGGCCTCTTTGGGCAACCGCGTCGACATAGTTTATGAAATCCAGTATCGCGCTCCTGCCGACATCAATGGGGAACCCTTGGTGTGTGGCACCGCCCCCTGTCCGGCTCGCCCCCCCAGCAAAGGCACTCGCTCGGTCCCGCTGTTGACAGACGTGGCCGTGCTCTCCGATCTGACGGTCAGCTTGGGCACCGCAGAGCCCACCAGCTTTGCCGGTCTCACTGGCCTGGATGTCACTCGTCCCATCACTCTGACGGGCGCGAAAGTGCCCGGCGCTGCGGGATATGAACTGACGGTCTTCTGTCCGGGCTCAGTGCCGGGGGAGGAGTACCGCCCCGAGGCCAATCTCAGTTTTCACGCCCCGGCGCGCGACCCCAGCGGTCGTGAGCTGCAACCGCGGTTTGATCTAAATATACCGTGGCTGGGCGGCCGCTCCTGCAGCTTTACCTTCAACGCCTTCCTCGCCAACAGCGCCGGCGACCCCATAGGCATCAGCAGTTTGCACTTCGCCCAGGTGAGCACCACCGGTGGTTCCGACGGTTCTTTCTCCAACGAAATTAGACTCGGGTCCGGTGAGGCCGTGTGCCTGGTGCAGAACACGGCGGGTGGAGTGCAGGTGAGTCGCGAGGGCTGCAATCCGGACAATACCTTGTTCAGCGTCGGTGCTCTGGCGCCCGACGGCGAGCCCACCGCTTCGCTCAACCTGGGCAACAGTGTGGTGGAAGCCTACACGGACGGCGGGCGCCTCACCCTCACCGAAGGCGTGCTGGCTGCCAACGCGGTGGTGAATTTCAATGTGAACCTCGAGGCGCCGGAAGAGGAATTGCATCCACCTAGCTGCGGTGCCATTTCCAGCGATCCATTCTCCGATTTCTGTGCCGGGCAGGCCGCCGAGATCCGCACCAACTTTTTCAACGTGAATGAGACCGGCACCGAACTGCGTTTGGCTGAAGGCCTGTTGTTGCCAGTGATGTTGGCGGGGCCGGTCAACGACAGTGGCAACATTGATCTGAACAAGCCCGGCTTTTACACGCTGGTGGATATTGCCGGTGAAGTGCTGATGGAAATCGGTGTGGATGTCTATCCCAATGCTGCCGGCCAGACTGAGGTCTGGGGACGTTTCACTCTGACCACCGGGGGAGCCCGTTTTGATGGCACTGGCGAACCCATGTTGAGCGTGACCTCACCCGGTTATCTCTTGGTCGGCCACGCCAGCGGGCAACCGGTGGAATTCGACATACGACTGGTGCGCAGCGATGTCATGAAAGTCGCGTGGTTTTTACCACCGCCCCGTCTCACCCTCACCGGTAATCACGATGTCGACGGGGATGATGTCTCCGACTTCACGGCCGCCTACGAGGACGGCAGCTGGCAACTGCAATTTGCCGCGCATCTGCAGGGCGTTGATCGGCTCGCCCGCACCGGCCCGCAACCGCTGACAGCGCGGGATGACGGCACCTTTGCCGCCGCTGTCATCGAAAGCGAAGGCCACGCGGAATTCGTGCTGAACTTTGGCGAACGCCGCTTCAAGATTTCCCTGCAATTGCAAACCGGCGGCGCCGGCCACCTGCAGTGGCATGAGATCTTTGGCGGCGGCGGGGAACCCGGCGGTTGCACGGACTGCCCCCAGAGCCTTTACGACTTTGGTGTTTTGGAGGGGGAAACCACTACCCTGTACCGCGACGCGGCGGGCAGCTTCAACTTAATGAATAACGGTGTGGGCCTGCTGCGCATTACCGTCGGCAGCGGCAGTTTCAGCGCCGCGTTGCCCGAAGGTGCCACGGGCGTCACCCTCAAACGCATGACCCCAGCGGGTATTCAGGAAAATACGTTTTTCGAATTCCCCCGCGGTCAGGCGTTCCCCTTCTTTGTGGAATATCAATCTGAAGCGGGGCCGGATTACCGCGTAGAACTGCTCGATACCGGCTTCGACGTGCTGGTGCGTTTGTACCTGGCGGTGGACGGTATACCCGGTGAACCGCCGGTGGGGGATCGCGATAAGGACGGCGTGGCCGATCCACTGGACAACTGCTTTGTAGTGCCCAATCCCGAACAGACCGACAGCGACGGCGACCGACTGGGCGACGCTTGCGATATTGCCAATGTTCCCTCGGTCGGCGGCGTTTATATGGCCGAGCTGACCCCGGCGGAAGGCGCCCAGGAATTCGATTGGGATACAGGCAGCTGCGCGCCCATGGAAGGGGGGATTTTCCTCGTCGAAATCAATCAATTGGGTAACCAGATCCTACTGGCGGTGCAAGGGGATGAGGACGAGCCGTTGGTGGGCACGGTCAACGGCGACGGCGCCTTGACCCTGCTGGGCGGGTCCAACTTTCAAGCCAGCAGCGGTCTGTTCCAGCCGGGCACGGGTTTCCATTTCGAATTTACCGACCGCACCTACGGCGACAACAACTCGGTCCAATGCGAAGGCGGTGGCCGGGTGGATGCTGTCTATCCGCAGCCGCTCAACGAACAGGCGACGCTGTCCGCTACGGCCCTCAATTGGTTCGGTGCGGAAATTTCCAGTGACCCCAACAATCCTTTAGCCTGGTTTGAACACGGTGTCATAGCAGCGGATGCGCTGGAAACCATTTATACCTGGGATTTCGGGAGCAGCGGTTGGCTGGTCAGTGGCGAGGAGACGCAGACCGAATATGTGCTGACTGCCGATGGTTTCACCAGCGTCGAAGATCGGTACCGCGTTACCGGTTTTGGGGCCAATGGTGAGAACGCCACCATCGAACCTACGGTTGAAGGCGCGGCGGCCGGCGTGGCAACGCAGACCGTCGAGCTGGCGGAATTGAATATCGAGGGCGTTCCGGTGCCTGCGCTGGTGGGACCGGAGCTGGCCGCCTCAATCTCCGCACAGGTTTTCTCCACCGGTGCACGGGCGCTGGTCGCCAGCTTGAGTGCGGCCGAGATTTATTATGAGCTCGATTGCAATCAGGGCGGTCATCCCTGGTTCGCAGCGAACCTCAATTGCGACAATATAGTTGCCCTTAAATGGCAGGAGGACGCAGACGGTTTCGCCCCGGTGCCCGCCACCTCTATGGACCAGGTGGTCAACCAGCCGGGAACAGCCTTCAGCGCAGGCATTCACCTCGGCCAGGCAGAGGGGCGTTTTGCGTTGCGAGCGTATCTCGTCTCCGATGACGGCACCGCCAACGGAGCCAATCCACATGTGGTTTTCCGCCGCGAATTTTTCAACGGCACCCCGCCCGCCGATGTCGGTCAGGCACCTATAGTGCGGGCCACCCTCGGCGGTTACGACCTGCTGACCTTCATGGTGCCACGGTCACTGCAACCCTTGTTGTACGACGATGAAGCCCGCGGTTGGGCGGTGTTGGTGGAGTCCGCGCTGGAGAGTACACCCGTTGTGCGTCTGGCTACTACCCTGGGTACCGAGCCGCGCCGAGAGATTTTATTGAACGACGTGGCGGCAGAAGACGTGACTGCCAACTTTAACCCCGGCCAACCCGGTGGTAACAACCCCGATAGCGACAGCGACTCTATTCCATGAAACGCGATTTGATGAAAAGAGATTTGATGGCGTTGAGTCGGTAAATTCTGACATTATTTTCGAAGTCCTATTGCCAGAATAATCCAGGGATGCAGTAATAGAGCAACGTGCAGTGAAAAGTCAAAGCGCTGTTGCGGGTTGATCTCGACAGGGTTGCCAAAAGTGAAAATAACAAAGCTAAGCAACTTTAATAAAGCTAGGTAACTTTAATACCAAAGCTAAGCAATTTTAATAAGGCTAAGCAACTTTAATAACAATCTTGCCTACATGTTTAGCCTCACCAAAACGCTCGAGCGCTTGGGGCACATCACTCAGATTGTAAGGTCCATCGATCAAGCTCGCCAACGAACCGGACTCAAACATTTGATTTATCTTGTCCAGCCCTTTATTCGTTTTGAGACCGACTACCGCCACGCGCTTGTCTGTAGCTTTGCTGATAAGGCGTCCCATGCAAACCACCTGTAGCAACCGTGATAGGTAGCCTCCGACGGTGACGTATCGACCGCCGGGTTTGAGTGCCTTGAGATAATCAAAAGGTGAGCGCGTTGTTTTGGTGTCAAAAATCAGGTCGTAGCGTTTTCCTGCTGAGGTAAAGTCGGTCGCCTGATAATCAATGACATAGTCGAAGCCCATCTTACCAAGGGCTTCAAGCTTCGATGCCTGGTCAACGCCAGTCACCGTACATCCATAGTTCTTTGCGATTTGCACGCCGAGGGCTCCGACGCCACCCCCGGCCCCATTAATCAAGACCATCTCATCCTTATGAATCTCCCCGACATCCACCAGCCCCTGCCAGGCAAGTAGCGCAGCATGAGGCAGCGCCGCGGCTTGCTCGAAGGTCATGCCAGAGGACATCCTAAGCAACGCGTCTTCTCGTACGCAGACATATTCAGCAAAACCTCCGAAGCCCGCCTCTGAAATGTCACCGTATACACGATCCCCTAGAGAAAACCGAGTAACGTGACTGCCAATGGCTTCAACGGTACCGGCAACTTCAGCGCCCAGTATTGAAATTCTCGGCTTGATCACGCCTGACATGAGACGGTACAGATAAGGCTTACCGCGCATTAGCGACCAATCCCAGTCATTCACAGTGGTTGCATGAACTTTTACCAGAACCTCCTTGGCACTCGGCTCAGGTTTTGCGACTTCCTCGACCGCGAGGACATTTGATGATCCATAACGTGAGAGGACTACGGCTTTCATGCTACAACCTGCGAATATGGTGTTTCATATGCTCTATCGTATATGCCGTCTTGGCAGGGCGGTAAGGTTTTCGAGCCGCCAATTAACAACCGCGAAGCGCCTGTAGGTTTTTTCGCCATTATAGGTGATGGTCATATTTAGGTTCATGCCATATTCCTTTGACTATTTTATCAAGCTGCAGCGAGAAAATTGGTCGACTTTAAAGGAGGTATTTTCGTTTTGCAAGTATTTTTCTCTCATAAAGTGATGACCAGGAATTCGAAGTTCAGCATTATGAATTGCGCCGGGCGCTCAACTTGTCCGTTTCACATATTCTTGATCTGCTCGTTGATAAATTGGCGCTTATGGTTGTCAGAGACGCGCTTTTTTAGGAGTAAAAGAGTCCAGAGGTTTTCTGCAATCGTTCGAAGGCGTATCAATCACATCCTGGCTGACAGGGTGAAGCATCTGAAAAGGTATAGGATATGGTTTTTAGAAAAACGGATGCTCGATTTTACTTTCTCCGATGATCAATTGAGAGAATGACAATTTGCACTTAAGGAAAAAGATATTCGAAAGCGCTTTCGATAATGGGTTGGTTGTAAGAGTGCGGGCTCTCCCGTTTCTCTTTCGTCCCTTTGAACCCAAAGTTCAAATAAAAATTTCTCGCTCGATGGTTTTCCACAATGCACCACAGCTCCATGCGCCTGAAGCTATATTGTTTGGCCTGAGCTATGGACGCATTGAGCAGCAAGGTGCCAGCACCCTTACGCCACACCGTCGGAGCTACATTCAAGGCCCAGAGTTCCGCAGTACCCTCCGTTGCGCTATACCTCGGTTTTCCTAGCAGAGAAAAACCGACGACTTCCTCATTCTGGTCACATACCAAAAGAAAACAATCGCTGCTTGTCTGGTGCAGCATGGTCGCCAGTTGTTCAATATTCGCTTTTGGATCCAGGTTTTGAAGAAACTCCCTCTGCATTATGCCGGCGTAGGCGGCGCGCCATGCGCTCACCCTGATTTCACCAATTTTCGGTGCGTCCTCTGGAAGTGCTAAACGTACACGCATGTTTCTTTCTTCTCCTTCGCATGAATAGTTTCGTCGGGTTAGGTTGGGGATGCCAATGCGGCCTCTCTTGATTGCCGTTTCCGCCCGCACAGAACAGGGATGGTATCTAATTGCGCATAACTCGGTAAATCCTTTCGTGTTAAACGATCATTCCTGGGCCGACATTGGAACAAATGTTCGTACGCTTATGCTGCTGCCCGAATCAATCTCGCAGCTTTTTATGGGCTGTTTAATCTAGACATGACAGGGCTGTTGCAGTAGGATTTGCCTCTTTCCTTCCGCTGGAGATCTATCACCCGCCTACNNCCGCCACTATGATTCGATCTGGTTCACTTAGGAGAACATCATGAAAGGATTCAAGTTGCACGAGTATTTGCAAGACTTTTTTCTGCTCGACCTCTTTTCCAGAATAAAGGCGGCGGGAAACATGAAGTCGTCCCTCCTGGATATTACCCATAAATGCAACCTGCGATGCAAGGGCTGTTACTATTTTATCGAGGAGATGGACCAGTATAAAAAGGAAGAGAGCAACCGGGCCTTTGATGATTTTGTTGAGCGGGAGCGTTCGCGTGGCATCAATATGTTGACAGTAGTGGGCGGCGAGCCCGCCCTTGAGATTGATCGCCTGCGGGTGTTGGCAAAGTATTTTAAATTAACGGTAGTCACCAACGGCTCCTTGCCGATACCCAGAAAAGGTTTGGAACACATCCGAATTGCCATCTCCTTTTGGGGGGATGTTGAGCAGGATAAGATACTGCGAAGCAATGGTGGAGAAGATATCTTTGAAAAAGCACTTTCGCATTTTAGAGATGACGACAGGGCGGGTTTTTATTACACAACCATTCCTGGGTTTGCGGCCGGTATTGAAGCTGCAACGGAACGAATGGTTCAAAACGGGAATTTTGTCACGTTTAATTTCTACGCCGATCTTGCCAACCAAGGCGGTCACTACAGCCATACACGGGGATTCTCTTCCTGCATCACCGAAATCAACAAAATGCTTGCAAAGCATCCAACGAAGATTATTTCCAGTCCATACATTAACTCCATCATCGCGCAGCGCGAGTTGTTCGGCGTTCGTTGGGGATATGATGTTTGCCCCAGCGTAACCTACGATCATCCCGAAAACGCCGCCCGGATAGAAAATGGCAAACGGTACCCCACTCAATTCCGCGCCTATAATGCCGATCTGAAATCCACCCGTCGGTGTTGTATCGGCAGTGCGCGCGATTGTGACACCTGTACGGATCTGTGGGCAACCTACGGTTGGGTGGTCGGTTCGATGAAAGAGCACTTGAGGACGAAGGAGGACTTCGTTCACTGGCTGTTGACCACCTATATATTTTACCTACAAGCGGGATTTCTCGATTTAAATGCCAATGCACCCAGGCTGCCGGAGGTATACCGTCGTTTCAGCGCTGGCGCACTACCTGGGGCAGAAGGAATTGATAGGATCCCGATAATCGAGATCGGCGTCTGAGGTGGTAGATGTTTATCAAGATGAAACTGGATTTCGGTCCCGTTCAGGGATTCCGAATCGGTTCGGCGTACCTGGGAAAGCCTCTGATGAGCGTCATTTGTTATCAAGTGGGTGACTCTCTGATCGACACCGGCCCCAGCAATGCGCGACATCTCCTGATGGACTTGCTTGACCCAAATGTCATAAGGGGAATCTATCTCACACATTATCACGAAGACCATGCGGGAAACGCGGCTTTTCTCAAACAGCGATTTCATATTCCGGTCTATGGCCACCCCTTAACGGCCCGAGCATTGCAGCAGAAAATACGCCTAAAGCCCTACGAAAAGTACATGTGGGGCACCCTTGATCCCTTGGCCGTTATTCCGCTGGCGGAAACTTTCGGCACAGATGGCTACCAATTTTCCGTCATCCATACGCCAGGTCACAGTATTGACCATGTCGTGTACCTGGAGAAAAACCAGGGCTGGCTTTTTTCCGGTGATATGTACCTGGGTGCGCGGATCAAATATTTTCGGTCCGATGAAGATATTTGTGAAACGATTGCTTCCTTGAAAAAGATCGCGGCACTCAATCCTGAAAAGTTGTTCTGCGGCCATAATCCGCAGTTGGAACAGCCGCTCCGAGCCATTCACAGAAAGATCGACCATCTCGAAACTATATACGGGAATGTGCGGCATCTTTATCACGAGGGGGTTCCACCCGATGATATTGTGAGGCGACTGTTGAAAGGGAATGAATTCTGGCCGGCCAAAATTATCACGCTCGGGGACGTGAGTTACAAGAATATGCTTCTGTCGTCACTGAAGAACCTGACACCCCGTGCGCCCGAGTAGCCAGTGCTTCACATTCGAACGAAGTTAGCGTCGTTGTTAAGATGTAATTATGGAGAAACCGATGGAACTCTCGGTATTGTTGAACAGGGAAAAGTTGGCAAGAAGGACGATTGCTCGCATTATTTTGACAAGCTGCATCTTGCTCGTCGTCCTGGTGTTGGTGGTGGTGTTATTTGATTTGACCTGGCTCCTGATTTTCGGTGGGATAAACCTCGGGCTCGGTTACCTTCTAGTGGGTCGGTTGGTCAGATGTCTTAAGAAATTAAAGATGTCTGCGCCGAAAATATCGGTAGTGGGAGGCAGAATGGGCGTCCCCGGAACCTATCTTGTCGATACCAAAAGATGGATTGATATTAGGTCAATCAAATCCGTCGAGTATTTCGGCAGCCACCGCGAGGCGATGATTATCGGAATCAAGGATAGGTTCCCGGTTACTATAGAGCGGTCCATTTTGGCGGATCGCGATGGAATGGAACGGATTGCCGTTTGCCTGGGTGAAATGATTGATAAAAAAACCGTTTTCTGCGCGAATCAGCACCCTCCGTCTGATCGGTTAGGGTACGTAGTAACCCTTCCACTTATGGTCTCATTGATTGCAGTTTTCGCCATCACTCATGCGTTACCAGGCAGTATGGTGGCATCTGAGAGCGTTCTCCTGGCTGGAGCAAACGCAAAATCCGCGTTCTCAATCCACGACTGGCATCGCTTATTTTCCTCGGTTTTTATCCATTACAATTTTCCGCACCTGATGGCCAATATTTGCGCAATCGGCCTTTTAGGTCCGATTTTGGAGCGCCTCCTGGGAGCCGTCCGCCTGGGCGTTTTGGTGCTTATGTCAGCGCTTATTGGTTCGGTTTTCAGTCTAGCGTTTTCTAGCTTCGATTTCAGTGTGGGTGCTTCAGCGGGAATATTTGGAATGTTGGGACTTTTTACGGCTGTGAAAATCCGGTTCCACCAACAACTGCCGGCGACGATCAGTCCCGCACCGCTCAAAATCGTTGTAGTGCTGATGGGCTTGGAGTTGATTGCCGGCTTCCTTATCCCCTTTGTTGACGGATATGCACATTTAGGCGGATTTTTGTTGGGGTTGCTCATAGGCTCCGTAATAGGGGAGCGAGGCCAATGGCATACGCTGAAGCTCGCGAAGTCTGCCAGGAAGCTGAATTTAGAAGTTTCTCTGCTATACGCCGTCTCGTTCGTCTATGCCTATAGCATTTTCGTTTTCCTTCAGAAAATTTTCCCCGTAAACTAAGGGCTCGTTGCCGCCGGTAGAGAAAGCATCGAATCTCGCTGTTCCGATGGCTCTATTCCTTCACCATCATCAAAAACTCCAAAGCCCGAATCCGCTCCTCCGGATCATAAAGATCGTTGGTGAACATAAATTCATTGACCCGCAACTCAGTGGCCAGACGCTCCAGATGAGTTTTGACTTGCGCCGGTGTACCCACTGCCGCCAGCGAGAGAAATTCATTGACTCCGGCCTCTTCTTGCGGCGTCCACAACCCGTCCATAGTTTCCACGGGCGGACGCAACCATAAGGGCTGATTGCGGAAGAGGGCGAGAATGCGCTGCTTGCTGGTGGTTGTGAGCAGCCTCGCCCGCGCTTCAGTTTCCGCAATTATCAGCGGTACACCCAGCATTACGTAAGGTTCTGTCAGGGTAGTGGACGGACGAAACTGCGATTGATAAATATGAATCGCCTCGCGCATAAGCCGCGGTGCGAAGTGGCCGGCGAACGCGTAAGGCAGGCCGCGCTGGGCGGCGAGTTGAGCGCTGAAGAGGCTGGAGCCCAACAACCAAATGGGAACCTGCGTCCCCGCGCCCGGTATTGCTTTTAGTTTCTGACCTGGGCCAGCCGGCGCCAGCAGTTGCTGCAGCAGACTGACTTCAATGGGGAATTCTTCGGCAGCGCGGTCGTCTCGCCGCAGTGCCCGGGCGGTTATTGGATCNNGCCGAGGTCTATCCGATCCGGGTAAAGACTCGCCAAGGTGCCGAATTGCTCAGCAATTACCAAGGGTGGATGGTTCGGCAACATTATTCCCCCGGATCCTACGCGCAGCTTGCGGGTGTGGCCGGCGATATAGCCGATCAACACTGCCGTTGCCGAACTCGCGATCCCTTCCATATTGTGATGCTCAGCGAGCCAAAACCGTCTAAAACCCAAACCATCCGCCGCTTGAGCATAACGCAGCGAATGCTTGAAGGTATCACGCGGGTCTTCGCCTTCGCGCACGGCAGCAAGTTCCAGGAGGGAGAAAGGGATGTTTTTAAGCATAGGTTGGCGGCCCTTGCAAATCGGGGGATTGGTTGCACTTGAGACTCTCCCGGCTCTGAATCATTCATCCCCGGCTGCGAACCCACTTATGTGATTCGATTCGCACTTTCGGCCGCCGGAGCAGCGTCGCCTCCGCCACTCTTTTTCGCAACACTGTGAGCTTGTCGCGCTGCGGCTCATTGGGTTTCCGGTTAAAATGCCGCCACTTTTGGTCCGTAAGTCAATATCTCGTCCACCAGGAGTTTGCGAGTCTCTGGGTTTGGTGTGACTTTGGCCTGCGGGTTGGAGCGCTTAATAAGACATATTCAAAGGGCAGACAAATATGACATCCAATAAGCCATACATTATGTTTCCGGGAGTAGGCAAGTTACTTGCTGTAGGGTTGATCAGCGCGGCCCTGGCCGCTTGCGGCGGCACGGGCTCGAGCAGCAGTACGTCCAGTTCGTCGAGTTCCAGTTCCTCCTCCTCGTCCTCTTCAAGTTCTTCGTCTTCCAGTTCCAGCAGTTCATCCTCCAGCAGCAGTTCGAGTTCATCGTCCAGCTCCAGTTCTTCCAGCTCTAGCTCGAGCAGTTCGTCCTCCGGCGCCGTGGCATGTGACAGCGATGTGACCGCGGGCGCGCAAGTTTACGCCACCAGCTGCGTCGGCTGTCACGGCGCTGTGCCGACCAATGGCACCACCTCCTGGCGCGGAGGCGTCGGCGGCATCGACTTTTATGACAGCGCGGCCGACGGCTATATTCCGGCTCCCGGCGCGGCGAAAGTTCGACAGCCGATGAATACCTTCATCGACAACTTTATGCCGCTCGGTGGCAATATTTCCGCGTTACAGGCCGACCAGGTCACCGCCTATATCGCCGACCGTCTCAACGTCAATCGCGACTGGTGCCCGGGCACCGTATGGCCGCCGGTTGTCAGCGGTTCGTCTTCCAGCACTTCCAGCAGCTCCAGCTCGAGTTCTTCCAGCTCCAGCAGCTCTTCCAGTTCGAGCNNCTTCCAGCTCGTCCAGCTCTTCATCATCGTCCAGCAGCTCCAGTTCTTCCGGTGGTAACTTCGTGGTGCTCTACGCGGTGGACGCCGGCAGTTTTGGCGCTGACTTTACCGCCTCCGACGGCACTAAATTCACGCGTGATCGCTTCTTTACCCAAGGCATGACCGGCACCACCGCTGATCCTATCGCCCAGACCACCGACGACGTGGTTTATCAGAGCGAGCGTTGGGGCGTTTTCAACTACAACTTCCCGCTGAACGCCGGCACCTATGACGTGATCGTTCACATGATCGAGTCTTATCACGGCGCCAACGGCGTTGCTGGCAACCGCAGTTTCGATGTTGAAGTCGAGGGGGATGTCCGTATCAATGATTTCAATCCGCTCGCCGCAGCTGGGCACGATGTGGCTCATAAAATCGAGCTGAAAGGCGTGGAAGTGACGGATGGCATGCTGACGTTGGATTTCATTCCGTCCATGGGTGAAGCCAACGTGGCTGCCATAGTGGTCAAAGGCTTGGCCGGCAGCATTCCAGAAGAGCCCGAAGAGCCAGAGGCTCCGGCGGTTCCCATGGGATGTACCGGTAATTCCACGGTAGGCGCAAACGACTACGTGCTCTTCGACGGTGGCACCTTGCCGGCGGTGGTTAGCGATACTATCGCGCTCGACGACGGTTGGATGGTGGACGAAGCCTGGGATCCGGGTACGCTGTACGTCTTCTCGGCGGGCACGGGTTCTTCCGGTATCAGCTTCGGCAATGCCGGCGTGTTCCACGGCTTCAAGTTCACTCCGCCGTCCACTGGCGGGCAGCGTCAGAAGTTCGACCTGACCGGAGCGGATATTTACGTTCAATTGAACCGTTCCAATCCCAATGCGCCCCTGCCCACCTATGGTTTGCGCGTAATCAAACCCGGTGAGTTTGAAGGCAATGGCGGCGCGCCCACCACCACTTGGATGCGCGGCTCCAACGGTAACCAGGACATCACGGCCACTACCGCATGTCAGCTGGTCACCTTGACGATGCCCCAGGGCTGGAACAGCGGCAACACCTACGCCAACCGTTTCATCTGGGAGATGAAGTCCAACTGGAACACTGCGGACCGCATCATCATACGTCGGATAGTGCTGAAGAATTTCCGCGTAGTACCTTGATGAGTAGAAGGGCCTTGATGAGTAGAAGGGCCTTGATGAGTAGAAGGGCCTTGTTGAGTTAGTAGTACCTCGATGAGGTAGGAAGTAACAGCCAAGGCCGCCGGGATTCCAGCCTGCGCGGCATTGGCTGGATTCCCGCCTACGCGGGAATGACGGCGGAGTAGTTTTGTACCTTGTCGTCCCCGCGCAGGCGGGGNNTCTGTATAACAAATCGGCAATAATAAAAAAGGGCCCCTTGGGGCCCTTTTTTTGTTCGGCAATTTTATTTACCGGATATAGCGGTTGACGATGATCTCGTACAACTCCTGCCGACCTGAAAGCTGCTCGGGCTCGCCTTTGCTATTGCCGATTTCCGCCAGCTGTTGCAGCGTC
>DJFO01000276.1:675-3097 GCA_002432555.1 Marinagarivorans sp. UBA5870 | reverse complement strand
ACCTTCCATCGGCCGGGCTATTGCATAGCCCTGGGCTCCGTCGCAGTGGATCGAGCGAAGAAAGTTCAGAGTCCAGTCATCCTCCACCCCTTCGGCGGTCACATGCAGACCCAGCGCATGCGCCAAATCCACAATGGCGGAGGTGATTTTTTGCGATTCCGCCGAATGGGGTGCGGTGGTGACAAACATTTTGTCGATTTTCATCTCCGAAAACGGCAAGCGCGCCAGCTGCACAAGAGACGAATAGCCAACGCCGAAATCGTCGATGGACAGGCCAAAACCTTTGATGCGCAGCTGGGTGAGGATCTCCACCATGGCGACGGGATTGCTCATACTGGCGGTTTCGGTAATTTCCAGAATCAATTGCTCCGGCTGCACTGCAAAGATCTTGCATTGCTGGGCGATCCAACTTGGCAACTGGGGGTTGGAGAGAACCTTGGCGGATATATTGAGGGCGATGCATAAGTTGGTGCCATGGAAGGATTCGCTGAACCAGCTCAGAGCGTTTTCAAACACTTGCCGCGTGAGTGGGTGAATCAGTCCCGTATGTTCCGCCAAAGGAATGAAATTATCGGGTTTGATCATGCCGATGCCCGGTTCGTACCAGCGCGCTAGCCCTTCAAAACCAATGAGTTTGCCCCGGTCGCAGGATATTTTGGGTTGATAGTGAACCTGGATATGGCGATGGTGCAGCGCCTCGCCCAGGGTATGTTCGGTGACCTGAAAGGCCGTGCTGGCACGCGGGTAAGCCGTGATAGTGGGATCCCGCCGAGCGCCACCGCGCGCGGATTGCAGCAGGTTGCGTAACTGTTTTGGGGAGAAAGGTTTGCTGAGGATACCCACCNNCCCAGCACCTGCAGGCCATTTTCTTCCGCTGCGCGGGCGGCGGCTTCTAAAATGCGGGTGCCCAGGCCACTGGTGATGATAATGGCAGCGTCGGATTTGAGGGATGCGAGATGCTGCAGGGTCTGCACGCCATCCACTTCGGGCATCTGCAGATCGATCAGCAGATGAGTAGGGTCCCAGCTATTGAGATGTTGTAAGTATTCCTTATGGGTGGTCGCCGCGCGGGTCTCAAAGCCGATCTGTTGGGCGATAGCGCAAAGGGTGAAACACACATCGGGATGATCATCCACCGCCAGTAAGCGCAGGGGTTGCGTCATGGATCAGGTCCTTGCTCTCGACGGGCGACGTGTTCCCCCAGTCCCGAAACCGACCACACGTCAGCTGGCCGTTGATTGGATGCTTAATCCTTTAACCTTGGTCCAACATTGGCGAAATATCAAGGCGAAGCGGTGAGTGGGTAGGTGCCGTCGAGGGGCAGACTCAATATGGCTTGATATAAGTCTGATACGCGGTGTAAAGATACAGGCTGCGTGTAAATGGTTGTTACGAAAAATGCTTTTATAGGCTGATTGCAGGAGAAAATATACTTATATAGGAGTTAGTTTCTTGTTCATCTAAGCCCATGGGTATAGTATTCAGGGACCAAACTCTGCAAAACCACTCTATGCCGCGCACGGATTATCAACTCGGTCTTTCTGAAGACGCCCGACATTCCCTTCAAACCCTGGCAGGCAACCTGCGGGAGGCGCGCAAGGCCAGGGGCTGGACCTTGGAAGAAGCCGCCAAACGTTGCCTGCTTTCCGTCAACGCCTATCGCAATGCAGAGGCGGCCAATCCCGGTACGGCCGTAGGTGTTTATCTCGCCATATTGGATGCCATGGGTCTGGTGGACGGACTGGCGGATGTGGCCGCGCCACACAGGGATGAAACCGGCCGACGGCTGAAGCGTGTTGGGTCAGTTGCAAAAAGGTCATCACCATGACCGTGCCGGCTTTTACGTCTGCCTATGTTTTTGCGCACCCTGCTGGCGGGCAGCGCCTGCTCGCGGGTAAATTGGAATTGCACAGTGACCTGGGCACTTTCAGCTATGACTCAGGCTGGCTGGATCACCCCCTCGCTTACCCATTGGACCCCGTTAATTTACCCCTCGGCCCTCGCGAATATCGCACCCGAAATACCAAGGGCGTATTCGGCGTTTTTAGCGATGCCGGGCCGGATGACTGGNNATGCCGGACCGGACGATTGGGGTACGCGCATTCTCTTGATGCAGCAGAAAAGTGCTCCCAAAAATGAATTGGAACGGCTGCTGCGCACCAGCGGCGGAGGTGCGGGGTTGCTGGAATTCAGTCTTTCGCGGACCGCGCCGCGTGAACATCCAGGTTTTCCCGGCATGGAGCTATTGGACACTCTGGCCGATACAGCGGCGAAAATTGAGAACAGGGCGCGACTCACGAGTGAACAACTAGCACTGATAGAACCGGGTTCCAGCATGGGCGGCGCCCGCCCTAAGGTGGTAGTGGCCGACGGCCAGGGAGCCTGGCTGGTTAAATTCTCCCGGTCGGGGGATCTGGTGGAT
>DJFO01000276.1:0-577 GCA_002432555.1 Marinagarivorans sp. UBA5870 | reverse complement strand
TTATTTCCGCCAATAGCTTGTTCAATATAGACCGGCTTAGGGCGGTACGGGACTCGCTTAAAAATCCCTATAGCTACATTAATCTCGCCAATATAATCAGACGCCATGCAGCGGACCCCGAGCGCGATTGTTTGGAGTTGTACCGCCGTATGCTGCTGAATATTTTTATCGGCAACACGGACGACCACGCCCGCAACCATGCGCTGATTTACGACACAGTGGAGCAGGTTTGGCGATTGTCACCGGTCTTTGATGTATTGCCCACCATCGGGGGCAATCGCGACCGTCAGGCGATGGGTGTTGGCAGTGATGGCGGTGACAGCACTGCCGCCAATGCGCTCTCTTATTGCAAGTTGTTTATGGTGACGGAATTGCGGGCGCGCGAATTGGTTGGGGAAGTTCGGGATTTAGCGAAAAACCTGCCGGACTATGCTGTCTCGGCAGGTATGCGGGAGGGAGATTTAGAACTTGTGCGAAGCTATCTGAATATCGATTGATAGAAATTATAAAAATCGGATTGAACAGGGACTGCTCGCCTCAATAAGGCAATCCCGCCACATCCAAATCCAATTTCCAA
>DJFO01000077.1 GCA_002432555.1 Marinagarivorans sp. UBA5870 | reverse complement strand
CCCTTCCGCCCACGTGTTCGCCGGCAAGCTTTACCTGTATCCGTCCCACGACTGGGAATCCGGTATTCCCGAGGACGATACCGGGGCGCATTTTGACATGCGCGATTATCACGTGTTTTCCATGCAGCAGGTCGGCGGGGCTGTGACCGACCACGGTGTGGTTTTGGATATTAAAGACGTTCCATGGGCGGGCCGGCAGATGTGGGCGCCGGACGCNNTATATTTATCCATCGCACGATATTGAAGCGGGCATTCCGTTTAACGACAACGGCGATCATTTTGGTATGGAGGATTACCACGTAATCTCTCTGGATTCACCCGAAGGCCCCGCCGTCGATAATGGCGTTGCACTGCATGTAAAAGATGTCCCTTGGGCAACTCGCCAAATGTGGGCGCCGGACGCCGCGCATAAAAACGGAAAATATTTTTTATATTTTCCGGCGAAAGATAAAAAGGATATTTTCCGCGTTGGTGTCGCTGTAGCCGACCGACCTGAAGGTCCGTTTAAGGCCGAGCCGCAACCGATCGAAGGCAGCTTCAGCATTGACCCCGCGGTTTTTGCCGACGATAACGGCAAACACTACATGTATTTTGGCGGAATCTGGGGCGGCCAATTGCAGCGCTGGCAGACCGGTTTGTACGTGCCGCAGGATACCTACCCGGAGGCGGACCAGCCGGCACTCTCGCCCAAAATTGCGCTGCTGCGCGAGGATATGCTGGGATTTGCCGAGGCGCCCAAAGATGTGGTCATTCTCGATGAAAAAGGGCAGCCCCTGCGCACAGGGGATACCGCGAGACGTTTTTTTGAAGCCGCTTGGGTACATAAGCATCAGGGCACCTATTATTTATCTTATTCGACCGGCGATACCCACTTCATCCAATACGCAACCGCAAAAAATCCTTATGGACCCTTTACCTATCGGGGAAAAATTCTCGAGCCGGTGCTGGGTTGGACCAACCATCACTCTATCGTTGAACATCAGGGCAAGTGGTACCTGTTTTATCACGACAGTTCTCTGTCCGGCGGCAAGACCCATCTGCGCAGCGTGAAGGTTACCGAGTTGCAGCACAACGCCGACGGGTCCATTTCCAAAATCGACGCCTACCTGGCCGACTGACTCGGCCAGGTAGATTTTGTTTGAGAAATTTAGCGTTTAACCGCAGGTAGTCGTACCGCCTGCGCGTGACTCGACCACACAATCCAGAACTGATTGGACCGGCACAGCGGTATGGGACCCGTTTGTCCGCCGCAGGGAAACTGGCGTGTGAGCGAAAGTCGCGCGCGGGCGCTGGTACGTCGCGGCGAAGTCGTGAGGTCCTGTTTTCCTCACTCATTTAACCAGGCATAACGAATAACAAATAAGAGACCATGTTATGGCTATTCAAATCGGCAAATTCAGTTCAAATCACGGCTTTACAGTCGCCTCGTCACTGGCCATTCTCACGGCCCTGTTGGCGCCACAGGGTGCGCTCGCACAGGAGAGCGCACCGGATACTTCGAAAAATATTCAGGAAGTGGTGGTGACCGGGACCCGGCAAAACTTGCAAAACGCGCAGGAGATCAAACGGGAGGCGGACACCTTTGTCGATGCTATTTCCGCGGAGGATATAGGATCGCTACCCGATCGCAGCGTGTTGGAAGCCATGCAACGTATACCCGGCGTTTCCATTGAGCGCTTCGCGGCCGCCAACGATCCCGATCATTTCGGCGTGGAAGGGTCGGGCGCTGTCGTTCGCGGCATGACCCAGACCCGCTCGGAATTTAACGGTCGGGATTCGTTTACGGCGAACTCGGGGCGCGGACTTTCTTTCCAAGATGTTCCGCCGGAATTGATGGGNNCCGACCTGATTGAAGGTGGCATAGGTGGAACCGTCAACCTGAAAACCCGCAAACCCTTTGATAATCGAGAAATGCAGGCGGCGGTTTCGCTCGATTATACGTACGGCGATATGGTTGAGGACTGGACTCCGACCCTGTCGGGGTTGTTCAGCAATACTTGGGATTCCGAGGCGGGTGAATTTGGTTTTCTGATTAATCTCGCCCACTCGGAGCTCAGCGCCAGCTCCCACGGAATCCAGACGGACCTGTATGAGGCACGCAGTACCGCTCCCAACGGCTACGGCCCCGGATTTCCCGGCGCGGCCGCGGCGGGATTTACCGATGTATGGGTCCCGAACGGCGCCAACTTGACCATGAAGGTCGATGATCGCGAACGCAACGGATATGCCGCGGCGTTTCAGTGGGAAAATCCAGCGGAAAACCTGGTGGCGACCGTGCAGTTCATGCGGTCCGACGCGACTTTATCGTGGAATGAGAACGCGCTGAAATATCAGTCGGGCTATTACGCTAACCGAACTTTTGCGCCGGATCCGGTGGATGCCGCGCAAGACCCGGACGGCGTGATATCCGATGCTCAGTTTGAGTTTGATGACAATGGGGTTTTTACCAGTGGTGTTTTTACCGACGTGGCCAATGGCTGGCGCGGAGACGCCAACCGCGTGCCCCACAACGCCAGCTGGAGCAGTCCGGTGGTGGAGAATTTTGGACTGCAATTTCAGACCGACTCACGCTACAAAAAAACCCAGACCATAGTCGACGACTTGGCCCTAAATCTGGAATACCAGTTTTCCGATAGCTGGACCGCCACTTTCGACTTTCAGCACGTGGAAGCGGAAACCAACGACGACGACGTCACCGCGATGCTCGGCACGCACGCCGTGCAGGATTACAATGTCTACGGCAACGGCGCCACTCCGGCTCTGAAGGTCTATGACGCGTGGCAATTTTTTGAAGGTCCGGACGATGCCTCCATCTGGGACGATAACCCCGGCTATCTACAGGACCCATCGTCCTATTATTGGCGCTCTGCGCAGGACCACTACGAGCGCAGCGAAGGGACCTCCGACGCCATCCGGCTCGACTTACAACACGAATTTTCCGACGGATTTTTTACCCAGGTAAAATTTGGCGCACGCGTGGCGGATCGGCAGCAGGACGTGCGGTTCAGCAAATATAACTGGGGTCAATTGCAAGCGCCCTGGGGGCCACCGGTGTTTAATCGGGATGCCAACGGGGAAATCATTCTTATCGATGGCAACCCGCTCACGCCGTCGATTCAGTATCGTGGCGGCGGCGGTTGGCTGGGACTGACGGACGCTGAAGCGGCCGATCCGGTCAATCGGAGGGTTGTCGATGCCGGCCTCGAGGGCTTCAACGCGGCCGAATACGTCGACTGGAATGATTTTTATCGCGGCGGCATAGTTGATATCGAAGGGGCCGCTTTACCCAATCACCTGTTGCACCCCTCTCAGGGGCTGATCAACAACTACCGCAACTGGCACAATATTTTGGCACCCGTGTCGAACGAGTGGGAGGCCGCCGCTTACCGCGACGTCGACAACAACGGCACCATAGACACTAATCCCGGCACCTTTTTTCTACCCTGGGAAATCAACACCGTCAATGAGACCAATCAAGCGGCCTACGTGCGATTGGATTTCGAAGGTGACGCAGCTGTGCGCTTCAGCGGGAATTTCGGCGCCCGCTGGGTTCGCCTCGAACGCGATATAGTGGGATCCACCGTATTTCCCAACCAGACGCCCGAATACCCGCTGCCGGCGGATTTCAATTGGGATCTGTGGAATGATTTTGTCGATAGCCAAACCATTCCACGGGAAAACGGTGTCTTGGCGCCGACCTACGATGAAAGCGGTCAGGTCAACAATCGCGGCAATTTTTACCATCAGGCCGATTACGAAAATTATTACAACCAGCTCATCAATTCCGTGCCGGATCCGCGGGCGCTCGGCGATTACCGCAATTTCTTGCACTACCGCTACCCCGGTGCGCGTGAATTCGCTGCCGGCGGGGCTGTGGAACGCGGTACCCAGGCCAGTGAAACCCATTTTCTGCCGAGTTTTAATTTAAAGGTCGAGCTGACCGACGACTTGATGGCCCGTTTTGCGATTGCCAAGGCCATTGCTTTGCCGGATATGGGCGATCTGCGAGCGCAAAATGAAATCGGCGTGATAGGCGATAGCATCACCAGCCAGTACCTCGCGCAAGACCAGGGCAATACGGGTAATTCTCCCGCGGAAATCCGGCCCGTCAATCCCTATAC
>DJFO01000140.1:1957-2560 GCA_002432555.1 Marinagarivorans sp. UBA5870 | reverse complement strand
GCCGGCGAGGTTTACCTGGTTGTTAACGAAATCCAACTTGGAGGCAATCGATAAAAGGTCGCCGTCCTGGAGGTTATACTGTTTGCCCTCCGCGGTGGACAAATCGACATTGAGCAGCGTTTTTTCGCCGAAATTATCGTGCCGTACCAGGTAGGAAATTGGCAAATAAGCATCGCTAGTGAGCCCCCCGGCCAGGTGAATCAAAGTCTGAATTGTCGATTCCCCTTGAATTTCGTAGGTAGCGGGGCGTTTGACCTGCCCGGAAATGCCTACGGTTTTACCCNNNGCTGGAGGTATCGCCCAGCAGCAGCAAATCGTAAAGGTCGAGCGTGGTGACCAGCTGGCCGCCGCGTTTTAGCTGGATGTTGCGCAGGCTGCCGACCTCGGTAATGCCGCCGCTGGTGAAGAGGGCGTTGGTCATGGTCGCAAGCGAACCTATGGTAAAGGATCCAGGGCGCTCCACTTCCCCGAGAACAAAGACTCGAATCGTCCGCAAAGCGCCCATGGTCACGGAAGCCTTCACGCCGATCATTTGTTCGCCGACGATTTTCTCGACCAGTTTTTGGGCCTGCTCAAAGGTCAACCCCGCGAGAGTAACCGGCC
>DJFO01000140.1:0-1949 GCA_002432555.1 Marinagarivorans sp. UBA5870 | reverse complement strand
GTATAAGCGAGTGCGCTAAATTTTCTTTGCCGTAAAGCTGGATGACAATGGTATCTCCGGGACCCATGACGTAATTTGCGGGGACCGGAATGTCGGTGGCAGGTCGTAGGACATCGGGACCACTCTTGAAAAGGTCGCGCCCGAAAAGCGGCAATTTTTCCGGCTTGTTCGGGGTGTCATCATCTTCTTCATCCTTTTTCTTTTCCTTGTCTTCTTGNNGCTTCATTCAGTCCTTTTGTTATTTCCGCTGCTTCCTCGCCACCCTCAGGTTGACTTTGATCATTCAAAACCGGCTGATTTTGTCCGCTGTTGCTGTTGTTCATCAGCGTGTTCAGGTCGATGCCTGCGGCTTCGGCGATTTGCTGTTGTTGCGCCGGCGACATACTTTTGAATTGCTGGATCTGCTCCGCCGTTGGAGTAAATGCCGGTGCCTGGGAAAACGCCGTGAGACTTAACGCTGCAAGGCCGCAGGCAAGCAATTGTTGCAGATGTTTTATCATAGAAAGGAATACCAGTATTTTCGGGTTTTTGGACAGCTGTAGCCCTACCAGTAGGTTCGTAAACCCAGGAATCCGCCACTATTCATTTTTTCGCCGGAATAATATAGGGTATCGCTGTGATGGAAAATGCCCAGGTCAAGAAGTACCCTGGAGTTCAAGGGGGCGACGTAAGAAACGGAGAATTTATCGATGTCGATTGGGCTCCCTCGAAAAACACTGCCGCCGGGAGACTCCTTATCGGTGCCGTCGCGGTTCAGGTTATAAGTCGCGAAACTCATACTTAGATGATCACCGTCGCTGAAATAGATCTGGCCGCGCAACACGTAGGCCTCGGTGTCGTTGTCCGAGGCAGCCCCCAACGGACGCTCATAATACCTGTAACCGCTGTGGTAGATGCTATGCTCGTAAGCGGCATTGGCCGCTGTCTTGGTCGAATCATAGAAATATACCGTGGTGTTTTGACCCTCGAGGCTGACGCGAAGCTGGGTGTCTATCCAAGTAGTCTGTAGCTCGACGCCCGCCATGCCGATATGACGCGAAGGGGTGCCGCCTGCCTCGTCTTCGCCGATCAACTGGCCATAAATTCCCCCGGAGATATCACCCAGCGAATAGCTCCAACGCAGGTCGATCCCGCCGAGCTGATTGCCGGGTTCATTGCTACCTGTCTCACTGACATTGTCGTCGCCGCGGTTGTCTCTGCCAGCGAAAAGATTCCAGAATGTATCCATGTCACCGGGGCGGCCGTCGCCGCCCCATTGGGCCGTGCGCGACAAGCCCACGTCAAGGGAGCGCAGTGGTCGAAAATTCACCCTCATTCCCCATAGGCGCGCTTCGGCATAGTCCCGGTGGGATTCCAGTTGGCCCATGAAAGTAGTCAATTGCCACGGCCCCAACCAACTTAGGAGGGGAGATTCAAATGGTTTGCTATTNNGTGGCTGAGTATCATGCTGGATTCCCAACCCGGGCCCCACCACCGATCCACCGCGCCTACACCGAATGCCCAGTTGCCCCAAAGCTGACTAATGTAAGATCCATCGAGGCGTAGCGGGCGGTCATCTCGCGGTTCGTGGACATAGGCAACTTCTACGTTAAAACTGATTCTCTGGCCGGTGTAATTAAAATTGAGACCTGATTCATATGCTTCTCGATGATCACTGCCGAAGTTGCCCAAAGTACTGGCTTCATTGCCAACCACCGCCCTTTGCTCAAAGGACGCCCCTTGCATTGCTTTGCGCAATTCGTGGCGCAGGTACTGGTAAGACCAAAGCTGCGCGGACGTCAATTGAGTCGAATCGACCCGGTCGAGTTCTTGTTTGAGATGTGCCCAGGTCAGCGGCCAGGTCGTTGCCGTGGTGTTGACTACTCCAGTGTCCACTAGGGTTTGCAGGTGGTGTCGCGCCGCCTCATCGCCAGCTTCAATCCAAGGTGCTGCGGCAGCAAGCGATGGAG
>DJFO01000127.1:2570-18013 GCA_002432555.1 Marinagarivorans sp. UBA5870 | reverse complement strand
GCGGCCCGCCCCCGAGGGTGTGCAAGACGAGCGGGTGCGGCGCAAGCCGCGACCGGAGGCCAGCGCCAAACACCTGCAGTCCGTGCTCGAGGAAGTCATGCTCCAAATGCAGTATTGCCGGCAGGGTTACGTGCTGCTCGGCCGGTACGCGGGAGAGACCACCCGCCGGTTGCGCGGCGAATGCAATGACCGGGCGACCGAAGAAGACCGGCGCAGGTTCCCCGACACCATCGCCCGCTGGTGATATTTTTTTGCGCAAAATTCGCGACGGCCTCGCAAAAACGGCGCCCCTTGGGGTTACGCTTCCGTTAGAATGACTCGCCGCACGCAGCCGCGAAGCTGTCGATAAGAACACTTTGCCTCTGAAGATCCGGGGCCGCGGATGCTCGTCGTGGTAATGCAGTCGGGAACCCTGGTTGATGTCCAGGATGTGCAGGGCCGCTCGTTCGCCAACCGCCCGCGGCACACCCGATAACAGGCCGCTTCCACCAACGGAATCGACGCCCTCAGCAGGAAGATAAGGCCACCCACCGATGTGGCTCAGATGTAAACACTAATAATAGGCTCAACAATGTCTACCGCTACCCAATCCGAAACTCCGACGACCTACGCGGCGCCGACCGCGACCCGCCATCCGCTGTTGTGGGTGCCGACGGGTTATTTCACCATGGCCCTGACCTACAACATGCTGACCGCCGCCGCGGTGGTGATGTTCAGCAACCTCGGCATGGATAACGCCAAGGCGGCCGGTTACGCCAGCGCCCTCGGCCTCGCCTACACGATCAAACCTTTGTACGCCGCCTTCCTGGAAATGTACAAAACCAAAAAGTTTTTCGTGCTCCTCTGCCAGATTTTGCTCGGGGTGGGTTTTATCGGCGTCGCTCTCAGCATGAACCTGCCGAGCTACCTCACCGTCATGCTCGTATTTTTCTGGGTGTTATCTTTTATCGGATCGACGCAGGACATCACCACCGACGGGGTTTATGTGACGTCCTTGGACGGTAAATCCCAGGCTCTCTATTGCGGCTGGCAGAGCCTGAGCTGGAACCTGGGCAAATTGGCCATGATGAGCGTGATGGTGGTGCTGAGCGGGATTTTGCACCAGCACGTGTTCAATCAGGATCCGCACGTGAGCGGGCCCGAGTGGATCCACTCCTGGCAGATTGTTTTCGCGCTCATGGGGGTGATCATGTTGCTGATGGCCGCCTGGCATTGGCGGGTGATGCCGGACGGCGCCCGCGCGGAGAATTCTCCGAAAGACCCAGGGGAAGCCGTCAAAACCCTGGTCGATGCCTTCGTGACCTTTTTCCAGAAACAAGGCATCTGGCTGATGATCGGGTTCGCCCTTCTCTTCCGCGTCAGCTTCGGCTTCCTGAACGCGCCGAGCATGTTGTTCATGAAAGACAGCCTCGAAAACGGCGGCCTGGCGATGACCAACCAGGAATTCGGCGTGATCTATGGCACCCTGGGCCTGATAGCTCTGCTGATCGGTTCACTGATCGGCGGCGCCTACGTCGCGCGTAAGGGTCTGCAAAAGGCTCTGTTCCCGCTTTGCATCTGCATCAACGTGCCCAACATTACCTTTCTGCTGCTCGCCTATTACCAGCCGCAGAGTTATGCGCTCATCGCCAGTGGCGTGATCGTCGAACAGTTTTTCTTTGGCATAGGATCCGTGGGTTTCATGATTTACCTGATGCAGCAGATGGCCCCGGGTAAATACGCCACCACTCACTATTCCTTCGGAACGGCTCTGATGGGCCTGTGCATGATGCTGACGGGTATGGTCAGCGGATACTTGCAGGAGATGATGGGTTACGTCGGCTACTTCGTGTTCGTCATGGTGGCGACCATACCGTCCTTCCTCATTTGTTGGTTCGCGCCTTTCCCGCACAAAGCGGATTGAGCCGGCGCCTCCCCAACGCTTTTCAGCCCGTCGCGTCAAGTCGAAGGCGCGACGGGGATCACCCCGACCCACCGACCCACCGACCCCTTGACCGAACCTTTTAGCCGAATTCCTATCCGAGCTAAGATCGCTTGATCAACAGCGCCGAGTCGATTCTCGCTGCCATGCCGCACGCCCAAAACGCCTTTCTCCTCACCCGCCACTGGCGTGATACCCCAAACGGCATCACTCTCGATTTTTGGTGGGCGACGGACAGCGGACCCTTATGGACCTCGGTGACTGGGCAGGAAACGGTTTTTTTTGCGCCGCGCGCTCGGGCGGAGGAAATCACCGAACTCCTGCGCGGCCTGGGGCACTGGCGCATGGCACCGGTGGATCTGCGCACCTTGCGTTACGAGCCGGTCAATGCAATTTACTGCCGCACCCAACGCAGTGCGCGGGACGCCCAGCAGAGACTGGCCCAGGCGACGGTGCCCCACTGGGAAACCGACATCAAACCACCGGAGCGTTATTTAATGGAGCGCTTTGTGACCGCAGGGGCGCTGGTCACCTACGCCGCGGATCCTGCACCGGTCGGCCCGCAGTTAAACCCCAGTCTTGCCCCGCTGGACTACCGGCCGCAGCTCAAAGTGGTGTCCCTGGATATCGAAACCTCCATGGATGCGCAGCAGCTCTATTCCATCGGCGTGTGGAGCGCCGCGACCCAGACGGTGTTTATGGTCGGCGAAGGCGAAGCCGCGCCCGGCTTGGTCTACTGCGCGACAGGGCAAGCTTGCCTAAAGGATTTTTTCGCCTGGCTCGCCGCCGAGGATCCGGACGTACTGATCGGCTGGAACCTGGTGCAGTTCGACCTCTGGGTGCTGGAAAACCTCAGCCGAAAAGCCGGCATGTCCCTCGCCCTCGGTCGCGGCGACCAGTTCGTGCACTGGCGCCAGGAAGAAGAAACGGGCCGCCGTTATATCAGCATTCCCGGCCGCGTCGCTCTGGACGGCATAGAGCTGCTCAAAGCCGCCAATCACACGTTCACCAGCTATTCGTTGGAAAATGTCTCCCAGACGCTTTTGGGCAGCGGGAAGTTGCTGCACGGGTCGCAAAGAGGAGAAGACATCACTCGGCTGTTTCACTCGGACAAATCCGCGCTCGCCGCCTACAACCTGCAGGACTGCAAATTGGTGTGGGAAATTTTCCAACAACAAAATCTGCTGCATTTCGCCTTGGAGCGCAGCCATCTCACCGGACTGCTGCTCGACCGAATCGGCGGCTCGGTCGCCGCCTTTGAATATTCGTACCTGCCGCGCCTGCACCGACGGGGATACATAGCACCCAACTTGGGGGAAGTGACCTCCGACGTGGTAAGCCCCGGCGGTTACGTGATGGACTCCCGGCCGGGCATTTACCACAACGTGCTGGTTCTCGATTTTAAAAGCCTATATCCGAGTATCATCCGCACCTTTCTGATCGACCCCTGTGGCTATTGGCTCGCGCAGCATCGCGGATTGCCGGATGAACAGACTGTGCCCGGTTTCAACGGGGCGTTTTTTGCGCGAGAGGGTCATATATTGCCGCAGCTCATCGCCCACCTCTCCGCCGCCCGCGATCGCGCAAAAGCCGAGCACAATGCGCCTCTCTCCCACGCGATCAAAATCATCATGAATTCTTTTTACGGTGTGTTGGGATCCACCGGCTGCCGGTTTTTCGATCCCCGCGTATGCAGCTCCATCACCCTGCGCGGCCACCAGATTATTCAGCGCAGTCGCGATTGGATCGAGGCCGAGGGGTTTCAGGTGATTTACGGGGATACCGACTCGCTGTTCGTCTGGCTGGAGCAGGAGGGTTCGGCGGTTCGCAAAAATAACGAGGAATGCCGGGTTATCGGCAATCGCCTCGCTGCCGGCCTCAACGATTGGTGGCGCGAATGCCTGCAGCGAGAATTTCGTCTGCCCAGCTTTTTGGAGATCCAGTTCGAAACCCACTATCTGCAATTTTTAATGCCGACCATGCGAGGATCCGATCTCGGCTCAAAAAAACGCTACGCCGGCGTAGTGGAAAATCGCGGGGTGCAGACCGTGGTATTTAAAGGCCTGGAAAATGTGCGCACCGATTGGACGCCCCTCGCGCGGGAATTTCAGCTGGAACTCTACCGCAAGGTATTTGCTGGCGAGGATTATCAGGATTTTGTGCGCAGCACGGCCGAGGCGGTCCTCGCCGGCCGGCGCGACCGCGAGTTGGTGTACCGCAAGCGCCTGCGCCGCCATCTGCACGAATACGAAAAAAATGTCCCTCCCCACGTGCAGGCCGCGCGCAAATTGTTGGATTGGACCGGCACTCAGCTGCGCCGGGGCGATTGGGTGGACTATGTGGTCACCCGCAGCGGCCCCGAGCCGGCCGAGCACCGACAATCGGCGCTCGATTATCAGCATTACGTGGACAAGCAACTGACTCCCGTTGCCGACACCATTCTGCATTTTGTCGAACAGTCCCTGGCGGGGCTGGTGAAGCGCCAGCTCGGTCTGTTCGACTGATGGGTCACAAATGGGCGCAATATTCCGGCGCCGCCAATCGGTCATGTAGCCCGTCCACATAGGTAATGGGAATCTCCGCCAGTTCTTTTTCCGTCACCCCTTCCAGACATCCCAAATTCACGCCGTACATTTTGCCGACGGGCGTTTCGGTGCCCAGCCCAAAACACCGCACACCACAGTGTCGACAAAAATAATGATGGTTTTTGCGAGTGTTAAAAAGGTACGGGGTCAACTCCGCCTCACCGGCGAGCAGGCGGAATTGCTCCGGCAGTGCGACCGCCGGCCAAAATCGGGTGCGTCGGCAGATGGAACAGTTGCAGCGGTAGCTGCTTTGGCTGAGATCGAGGTCAACTTCGAATACCACGGCGCCGCAGTGACAGCTGCCACTATAAGTTTTACGCATAAGATTTACCTTGTCAGTTAATAAAAACTCTCGCCGGAAAAAAGTGCGATTTTATAGGCGAGCTGGCGTAGTAATCCAGCTGAAGTCGCGCGGGTTTTCTGCTCCATAGCAGACCTGCCATCCCTGCATCGGATTCACGAACGCCCACTGGGTTTCCGGCGTAATTGGACAAATGTTTACAATTGGCCAATCAGACTCTGCGCGCCCTATGCCATAATATTTTCACCCCATCAGCAGTACGCGGGTGAAACGATTCACCAACATTCATTGCGTGGAGGATACCGATATGATCGGCTTCAACCGAATTGCACATTTTGGAAAAATCTCCCTCGGATTAATGCTCCTGCTAACCCTCGCCGCCTGCGGCGGGCAAATTGGCAGCCCTGAAAAAGCGCCCCAGTTGCTGATGCTCCTGGAAAACGAAGCCAAGTGGACGCGCGAGGCACCCGCGGACTTCAGTTACCAGTGGCGGCAGGCGTGTTTTTGCCTATTCCGCGAACCCGTGCGCGTGCTCTACGCTGACGGCGAATTCGTGCACGCGGTGCCCCTCGAACCCTCGGAGAACGGTCGGGACAGAAACGACCAGCCCTACACCGTGGAAGCGCTCTTCGATGTGATTCGACGAGCCCTCGCCGATAAAGACGCGGAGGTCACTGTGGAATACGATGCAACTTACGGCTATCCAACCCAAGTCTCCATTGATTGGATACCCGCGGCCGTAGACGACGAGATCAATTACATCATCGAAGATTTCGCCAGCGCCGATCCTACCGAAGCCGAACTGGTGCAAAATCTGCGGACGTGGCACGCGCAAAAATGGGTGACCTACGACTTCCAGTTAACGATCAATTGTTTCTGCATTCCTCGAGGTGCGATCAGAGTCAATGTTGTCGATAATGAGCCAACGTCAGCGCGGGCCATAGACGAAGCGCGCGAATTAACGGAAGAGGAACTACAAACGCTTCCGCTGACCATCGATCGACTGTTCGACACCGCCCTCCGCGCCCACTTCGAGGGTCGCACCGTGCGGGCGGAATTCGCGGCGGAAGCTTACCCGACAGAGATCGCGATAGACGAAGCGGCCATTCCCGCGGATGGTGGAGTGATATATCAGGTGAACGATCTGGTGCCTGCGACGGATTGATAATTTGCGAGGCGGCAGGGATGACTCACCGGCTGCGCGAGATGACGCAGGGATGCGCGCATTATTTGCGCGCAGCGCTTATGACAATCTCACCACACGGTGAGGGCGCCATCCCCACATGGGGATCGCGCCCAGGAAAAAATGTTCTATTCCGTACAACCGGCAAATTCGGCTTGCGCCACAGCCGTGTTTTTCCCCGTCGCTTTTGCCAGAGCTTTCGCAGCGGGCAAGGCGGGATAGTTGAACCCGACTCCCGGCCAGTAGAATTCTCCCTCGGAGCGGCATAGAAGGATAATAAACGGCTCACTGCCAAAATTGGGATCCTCCCCTTTTTCCATTTCCACCGAATATTGCAGCGTCGTCTCCGCCACACCGCGGTAGGTTTCTAAAACCCGCGCGGTAAATACCCAGCGCGCCAGCGCGTAATCATCGCTGGGATCCGCATCGGGCAGCGGCTGGACTTCCACCGCCGTGTTTTCGATAAGCGCCGCATAAGGCGTTNNACGCCGTCAGCGCCTGTTCCATTTCGGTGGAGAGGGGCGTCGGGGAAGCAAAACCGCAAGCAGCGAACAAACTGCCGAACAAAACTGGCAGGAGCTTAACCGGTGCGGGCGACAAAAAACGGTACATCAATCCTCCTTATCACCATCGGCGGCAGTTTTCTGATACAAGGGCAGCGTATCGTGCGTCGCGTCCTAGTCCGCCGGCACCACGAATTTGCCCCAGACTTCCTTCGCGTAGCGGCTGATATTCACCTCATCCGATTGGTTGCCACCCAACATGTACAAATATTTTCCATCCCCGCCGGAAATTCCCTTCTAAAATGCCTCCCACTCTTCGCCGCCGGTAAATCGGTAGGTCAAATTGACGCCGTAGAAATCGCTGGTGCCGCGGATCGACGGCCACTCCACCACAAATTTCCGCAGATAAAACGGCAAAACAAAGCAGCGAAAGTTTTCGCAATCCACCACCAGGGTATCGCGCTCGACCAGTTTTTCCATCCAGCTGCACACCAAATAACGGGAATCCGTGGAAATAGCAAACTGACACCCCCAGACGTACCCGGGCACCAGGCGACCGTTGACCGCGAGCGAATGGTAAGAATCGCCAAAGGGGGGCTCGCCCAAGTAGGTGAGCACCGCCACGGTTTTGGCGTCCGCCGACCGCAGTTCCCAATCGTCCATGCCCGCCCAAACGCAGGCGCCGTTTTCCGGAAGGATCAATGTCTTCACGCACAAAACTCCAGCTCGATCTCGCGGACGGCAAACAATCAAAAACCTTCCAGGACAATTTTGCCGCGCGCCCGACCCGACTCAATTCGTCCGTGGGCGCGGCGAAGATTCGCGGCGTTAATATGGCCGTAATGCTCGTTCAAGGTGCTGCGCACGGCCCCCTGATCCACCAGCCGGGCGAGTTCGGTGAGTATGCGGTGCTGCTCGATCATATCCGCTGTGGCAAATAGCGCGCGGGTAAACATCAGCTCCCAATGCAGGGAAACGCTTTTGCGTTTCAGCAGCTTGATGTCGAATGGCTGCGGGTCATCGATCAACCCGAATTTACCCTGGGGCGCGATCACCGATGCGATCTCGGTGAAATGCTGGTCAGTGTGGGTGAGGCTGACAATATAGTCCGGCTCGGGAAATCCACTTTCCCGCAGCTGCGGAGCCAAGGGCCGGCTGTGGTCGATCACGTGGTGCACCCCCATCTCGCGCACCCATTCGCGCGTTTCCGGGCGCGAGGCGGTGCCGATTACCGCGAGGCCTGTCAGCCGGCGCGCCAGCTGGGTCATGATCGAACCCACACCGCCGGCCGCACCTATGATCAGTAAAGATTTGCCACTCGCAGCCGCACCGCGGGTTATGCCCAGGCGATCAAATAACATTTCCCACGCGGTTAGGCCCGTGAGCGGCAGCGCCGCCGCGGCGGCGAAATCGAGGGATAACGGCATTTTGCCGACGATGCGTTCATCGACCAGGTGGAACTCGGCATTGGTGCCGGGGCGGTTGAGGGCGCCCGCGTAATAGACGGCGTCACCCGGCTTGAAGAGCGTCGCCTCCGGCCCTGTCGCCACCACGATGCCGGCGGCGTCCCAGCCGAGCACCACAGGCGTGCCGCCTTCGGCCTTCGCGCGCATGCGCACCTTGGNNGCCGAGCACCCGCCACTCGCCTTCCGCCGGGGGCGCCCCGAGACGCACCTTCACGTCCACAGGATTCACCGCCACCGCCCGCACCTCCACCAGCAGGTCCCTTCCACCGGCGGTCGGCTCCGGCAGTCTTATATCCACGAGCGCGGCGGCGTCGGTGATGGGCAGGGATTTTTGGAAGGCAATCGCTTTCATGGCAGTCTCCGGCAAAAAGTCGAAGGGCCCAGTATTATCCAAACGCCGCCATTGATAAATGGGGCCCGGCCGAATAATCGAAAGGCGCGGCTCGCTTCCTCTGACTCACCTGCGGCTGTCCGGTCGAAGCATTTTGTTTTGTCATAAATCAATCATCGAAATGTCATTACAGGCGCGCATGATCGATGCACCATTCCCTATCCAGATTGTTCTATGCTCTAAGGATCAGTTTTCCCCGCTATTTTTCTCCTCGCAGAAAATTTGCGCTGCCTGCGACTTGCATCCACGCGATCCAGGAAAATGGCACCACTACGCCCGGTGAGCCTGATAAGCGCCTTCGTGCGCAGCCGGGTCAGCCGGCGATGCGCCGCAAATCCGCTACAGTGGCAAACGACTCCTCAGGCGAAAGCCGCTCCAGTGCCGCTGGATCACCATATCCCCAAGCCACCGCTCCAAATGGCATACCCAAGCAACGCGCGGCTTCCTGATCGGTAGACTGATCGCCCACATAAATCGCTTCTGCCGCCGCCACGCCGCTCGCGCGTAACACGCGGCGCAGTCGGGCGGCCTTACCGAATACGGAGGCGCCACATTCCAGGCAGCCGATCAGCTGGCGATTGCTCTCGCCCAGCACCCGCTCGACGTTGGCTCGCGAGTTCGACGACACGATTGCCAATTGAACTCCCGTGCCCGCCAAATGCTGGAGCGCATCCCCAATGCCATCAAATAGCGCAACTTCTGCGCCCTGCTCCTCCATCAGGCGGATATAGCTTCGGCCAACGAGTGGAAATTTCCACGCGGGCAAACCGACGTAGCGCATCATCTCCCTGGCACTGAACTGCCGGAGAGACGGGATTTCCTCAGGCGCAATCGATTTGAATTGGTGCTGCCGGGCGAGCCGGTTAAAGACGGAGACAAAAAACGGAAAAGAATTCGCGAGGGTGCCGTCGAAATCGAAAATCGCGAGTTTATAGCCCATGGCGTAATGTCCTCCACCAAAAACCAGCCATGGTAAAGGATCGGACCACCGCCACGCGAGCCGAAACTTACCGCGCCCACA
Organism: Marinagarivorans sp. UBA5870; assembly: GCA_002432555.1. Next base: position 8,642 of record DJFO01000127.1, on the reverse strand, counting down.
GAGCGGAGGGTTTCGGCTGCCCATAAACGCAACGCGGTGCGGTAACTTCTGCGGGAGCTCCCCAACTCAGCCCGCCACTCGCGCCAAGACCTTAACACCTAAAGTAGAGAGTCGGTCTGCCGACCCGAGAATCGCCTCGCTGAATTCCGCCTCGAATTGAGCCGACAACAAATTGCCGTAAATTCAGGTTAAAAATTCGTTAGACACCAAACCCGTCGACCCGACAGCCCACTGAGTCATTTTTACGTTAGGAGGTTTTCGCAAAGAAAACGCAAGCCTGGAAAAAATAAAAAAAACGGCGCAGCGTGTCCGCCACAGCCGCCGGCTTGCGCTTTATAAACCCGGTCAGCCGCTATTTTTCCCCGCCGAAAAGAAATTTGACGAACTTAACAAAAAAAGCCCGAACACTGTCACTGGCGCGCGGACGTCGCGGTGATACGGTGCTGGACTCGGCGAATGTCACCATGCCTTTTAGCCGAAAAAAAACGTAAAAAATCATAAATACAAATAGTTGCCGTGAACATATGCCCTGTGCAAGGCGCGGCCACAACGAATCGAAGAATCAGCGGGGATTTCCCATGAATAAAAATCGAGTTAAATGCCCGCGAGGCCAGCGGCAGATTGTTTTGGTCGCACTGCTGACCAGCCTCTTGGCGGCCTGCGGTGGTGGCACTGGCGAATCTGCGTCCGGGTCGAGTTCTTCCAGCTCTTCCAGCTCTTCCAGTTCATCCTCGAGCGCATCCAATTCCTCCTCGAGTTCTTCCTCGAGTTCTTCCTCGACCTCTTCCAGTTCCGGCGGTAGCCAACATAACCACGACCATTGCGACACCGGTTTTCACCGGGAACCGAGTGATACCACCATGGCGCAGGGTTTTGCCACCTACTTGGAAAATGGGCAGACGGACGCGACCGTTCAGCCCGAGGTGATCGCCTGGATGGAAAAAAACATCTGGCAGGAGGCGCATTTTATCTGGCACCAGGTGCGGCGCTGCGGCGGCTTCGGTGGTCCCGGTGGAAATTCCCTCGACCCCTGTACATTCACGGAGATGTTGCCGGAGGAAAATGAATGTGAAGGTCCGCAAGACGGTTATGAATTTTTGGTGATGCACCGCCATATGATGCAAAGCCTGAAGCAACTCTGGCCCGAGCACACGGAACAATTTGCAGGGTGGAGCGAATTTCCCACGCGCGAGCAATATCCAGCGATCCTCCGCCCTTATTTCCGCGACTGGAGCGACGCCGTCCGCCGCGAGGCGGCCCTCGCCGACGGCATCGACCAAATGACCCGCGAACAGGTTCTCGCCCAGTGGCCGACGGAAGGGCATTTCGGCCAGTGGATCCAATGCGGCAGTATCCGTGGCGGCATAGCGGCCAATAGCCTGCACGGCGCGCTCCATTTCAACGGTTTCCCGCCCAACAACCAGGCTCACAGCGTCGCCAACCAGCGGCGCAATTTGGATTCGTATATATTTTGGAAATTGCACGGTTGGATCGACACCGTCTGGGAAAAATACCGCACGGCCACCGGCCTGACGCCGAGTGATCCGCAACTAAAAAGCGAATTGGTGGCCCAGTGCAAGGAAATGCACTTCTGGGCGGAAAAGATCGATCCGAGCATCGCCGAACCGGAGCCGGAGCCGGAGCCGGGCGTTGAGGAAGCGGGTTATTTTCACGAATTGGTGCGCCCGGCGCTGGAGCGCGCCGGCTGCGCGACCTGTCACGGCGCCGGCGAAGAAGCTAGCTTGCGCCTAGGGTACCAAGTGACCTCGGCGGAAATTGTGCGGCGCTTGGTGAATGTGGACGCGCACAACGTGGAGGGTTACAAATTAGTGGTGCCGGGCGATCCCGAGCGCAGTTGGCTGTACCTGAAGGCCTCCGGTGCGAGCCAAAACACCGATGCTATTTGCCGGCGCTCCGCCCCCACAACCTGCAAACAACCCATGCCCAATAGCGCCATGCCCGGTTTGACCGCGGAGGAGTTGGCGCTTCTGCGCCAATGGATTCTCGATGGCGCCGAGGCCCCGGTTGAGCTTTAGCTGGTTAAGCTCGGGTGTCATTTCCGTTCGGGAGTGACGCCCGCGCGCTGCGCGAATGATGAAATCCGTGTTCCCTCAACACGGAGTTATTCCTATGCGTTTTACTACTCTATTCAGCGTGCTTTTTATTCTTTGTCTCGATGCTCAAGCGACCCAGATCCAGCCGGGGCAGCGCCTCACTCTGGTGCTGAGTGAAAACCGGCCCGGAGGTGAACAGGCCCAAAAAAGTTATTTGGACCGTGCTTTCCCGCTTGCGCAAGCGCAGGGCATGCAGGAGGTGACGACCTTCAAAATTCAAAAAACTCTACTCGGTGACGCGGCCCCGGAGGGTTCCGGCCTGTACCTGTGGCCGAGCTCCCGTGCCGCCGACACTGCCCGCAATAATCCACAGTATCTCAACGAGATCAAACCGCTGCGCGCGCAGGCGTGGAAAGATCTTCGATCCGTCGACATGGATATCGATTTTCCGCAGATGCTGCATTTCGATCGCAGCAAGATTTATACGGCGGCACTGGTGTGGCTGGAGGATCCGGCGGCTTATGCCCGCTACTACGAGGGCACCCAAGTACTGCGCGATCGCTTGGGCGTGAAAACCGTGCTCAAGCTAGCGCCCAAGCGATATGAAACCATCGTTAAGGGCGAGACCCAACCACCGCACTTTTTGATTTTGCTCGAATGGTTGAACGCCGCCGATCTGCAGGTCTACGGCAATGCGCCGGAGTTCCAACAGAATTTTGCCGATTTCCGCAAAGGCGTGCAAACCATCGAGTGGTATCAATTGGGATTTTGGCAATAAGGAGGTCACATTCAACCCGTCGCATCCAGATGCTGCCCCAGCGCCCTCTGGCGATATTCGACCGGCGTGAGGCCATGTGCCTGCTTGAAGTAGCGGTAGAAGGAATTTTTATTGCTGAAGCCCGCTTCGAAGGCGATGTCCAGTACCCGCAGTTGACACTGCCGGTCGGCGAGTAGGGCCNNTAATAACGCAGCCGATAGCCGTTGAGATAATCGTAGAAGGAGGCGCCCAGGTGCACGTTGAGCAGCTCCGACGCTTGATGGGGCGTGACGCCAAGCCGTTCCGCCAGGGACTGCAGCGAAAGCTCGTGTTCCCGGTAGATCTGTTCCTGCTCGAGCAGTCGGGCCAGGTGGTGACTCAACTCGGTCGCAAGGCCCTGGTCGAGTTCGCGCCAGGCTTTATTCGGTTCCACCGGAGCCGCTTCGTGCAGCGGTTCCGGTAGATTCTCCGCCGGCACCGGGCGCAAAAAAAACACCTCCGGCCGGTAGAGATGAAAAATGGCGATGCACAACATATAAAGGGAAATGGCGAGGGTGACAAACATTATGGCCCGCGGCAGGAACTCACGCTGGCCGTAGGCAATGCCCATCATCACCAGATCCACAACGAGTAACACCAAGAGCCCGACCACCATAAAAAGCAGCCAGTAAAACGCGGAATTCGGGTAACCGCTGACAATGGTGCGCAGCCGAGCCCGGCCCCGAAAAAGGCCGGCCGTGGCGCAACTTAGATAGATGACCGCGTGCACCATGCCGGCAAGCCCCCATTCAAACATGCCTGAGGAAAAAGAATCAGACCGGCCAAGGCCGCGGGAAACGCGATCAGATGGGGCCACCCGGGTCCGGTCGGTCGGCCGAGGATTCGGCCCACCAGAAGCCACAACATCGGACCCTTGAGCCAGAGCGTCGCCTGCGCCGCAAGCGCAAGCAGGAAGAAACCCTCCGGCGGTTGAACCAGGCGCGTGTAGATGTAAAGTTGAGGCACACACAGACTCGCCAGCACCAGGGCGAACCCGCGATTGAGCGCGCGGTGGCCGCGCGAGTCGACCAGGAGACTCAAGGCGAGCCAGAAAGTAAGGCTGAAAATTATCAGCAGCAGCGCTTTGATCAGCTCCATCTCTACCCCCACAAAAGGTGGCCATTGTACGCAGGCACCCCCGGCGCCCGTCACTTTCGATCGAAAAGGACCAGCCCGGCAACATGCCTATCGTTACCTGGAGACGTGGGCAGCGTGCTGGACGTGGACGATACCAGCGGCTCCGGCCCGGAGACCGCGACCATCAGAGCCCGGGATTTCGGCCTACCGCTACTAGGTCTAAGATTTTTCCGACGGCGGCCGCGCCGACAGCACCGCGCTCGCCAGCTCGGCGGCGGTGGTGCAATTCTATCTGGGCGCCGAACCCGTGCGGTTTTTTTGAGGTGCCGACTCAGCCTGGGTACATATGGGATGTGTTCGATTAGGATCCGGCGGCGGAGGATTTGGCGGTGGTGAAGCAAATCGTGACGGATGACGCGGTGTTGGAGATATGGGCGAGGCCCGTCGATGCAGGCCCGCCCGATTAAAGTCCCCGTGGTGGATGATCGGCTTACTATAGGCTGCGCAAGCGTCTAGTGCTTTCCCGTAAGAGGACTCGCGCCGGGCTCCGATTCCGTCGCGTCAGCTGGCCAGATGCATTTCCAAGCTCAACTTTTCATATAACGTGACAGGCTTCTTCGCGTTACCTTTGCCAGCATCCTCCAACCGAACCATCCCACATTGTTCGAGCCGGCTGAGAGCACGTGAGACGTTGGCAGTGTCGCGTTGGACAATACCGGCCAAAGCAGCAATCGTCTCCGGTTGGTGCTCCTTAATTGCCGCGAGCAGCATCTGGCTGTCTTCACTAAGGGCCTCAGCGAACGCTCGCACGGAAGGAAAAAATATCTTTGGCGCATCGGCCGGTGGTTGAATTTCACCCCTCGCGACTTTCATGGTGTATGCCCGCATAGCGGCGGGCGCCATGATGCCTACTTTAACAATGCGATCTCCCATGTTTATTTACTTCTTTTTGTTCCGCCTTATGAGGGGCAGAGGCCGACCTCGGACGTGCTTATGGTGCACGGCCGGAGATACGAGATTCCGCCGCCGCTATTTCCGGCAATTTGGATCTGTCGGATCATCGAATGAGAAAGTCACGCCATCCAAGTTTATTTCGATAGTGCGACACCTTCCCGAGACGGGGCCATCGTTGTTCAGCTGCTGATTAGCCTGCATCGACGGCTGTGTTAGAGGAGCAAAGAAAATTCCATAATCCTGGACAGGCGTAGACGGCACCTTACCCATGTCCTCTGAAAATACAGCATTGCACGAAACTACCAGAAGCGAAATAACGATCAGCTTTTTACCCATAATCATCTCCTATGTTGGGCAACGACTTTCGCACAATCTATTGACAAATTAAACACCAGCGGGGATTCAAATGCCATTTTTTTCCAGCGTTCGTTGTTCCGTCGATAACGAGGTGGTAGAGTCTCGCTCCAACGGACTCCGCATCGCAGCTGTGCACCACAATCCCAACCCAAGCGACAAGGACGCCGTCGAGCCACATGTAGCTCTCTCATCAGCCCGCATTAAGTTCATCTAGAAAGGAGGCGCCATGCAGCATTCAATCGTTCTTATTTTTTCTGTCCTATTTTCTCTCGGCTCACAACTGTCACTCGCGGAGGATCGGCAGACTTCGGGCCCAGCCAAAACAGATACGTTCGAAACAGAGCAAAGTCATTTCCTGGGATTTTCAAGCCAACCGAAAATGGAAGGCGCAAATCCTGGACCAGTTCAAAGAACCGCCGGCCTCTGCAACACCATAATGATCATTCATGATGGCGTTCAGCTTTTTTATGCAGATCCCACGGATCCAGATTGCATCGCCTTGAATTACTAATGTCATCGTATTTCAATCGGGACCCGGGTGGGTAGGAAGTTTTCATTCCTCCTGAAAGGCATGATCCATCCGAGATCCAGACCCAACGGATCCGGACTGTATCGGCCTGGGCGCTACACCATGTAGCCGCTGACGGCAGCTATTGGTCAGCAGCGAGTTTTGACAAAAAAGGAGTTTGGTTGCGGAAGGAGTCTATCCGGCAAGAGCGGCTTCTTGTAGCCGCGATTGCGCGCTGATGTGTCGAAGACTGACTTTTTAAACCTGCAAAAAATAACAATCGCGAAGGGCCCGATGGATTCTCACTCAAGGAATAGGCTCAAACC
>DJFO01000127.1:683-2554 GCA_002432555.1 Marinagarivorans sp. UBA5870 | reverse complement strand
CCATGGCAAATAAGGCAACATCCGCGGGAAGTGGCGGGCGAGGTATTTGGCAAAAAAGGTCGGCAGACCAATGCGGAAGAGTTCATCGTCGAGGGAAATAAAAGCCTGAGCGACGCCCGGTTGGCCCTGGCGGCCGCAGCGGCCGAACATCTGCCAGTCGACCCGGGAGGATTCGTGGCGTTCGGTGGCGATCACGTGCAGCCCGCCCATTTCCGCTACCGCGTCAGTCAATAAAATGTCCGTGCCACGGCCGGCCATATTGGTGGCTATGGTGATTTTGCCGGGGTAGCCCGCGAATTGAATGATTTCCGCTTCCTGCGCCAGGTGGTGCGCATTCAATAATTGGCAGGGCAGATTTTCCCGCTGCAGCAGATACGCGAGATGTTCGCTCTCCTGAATGCTGCGCGTACCGACCAGCACCGGTCGGCCGGTGCCGTGCAATTGGCGGATTTCCGCGGCTACCGCGGCCCACTTTTCCGGGGCGGTGCGAAAAATACGGTCGGGCAGAACCTGGCGGCAACTTGGGCGGTAGGGGGGAATCACCACTGTGGGGAGGCGGTAGATATTCCACAATTCCGCCGCCGTGCCCTGCAAGGTGCCACTCATACCAGACAATTTTTGGTAGCGGCGAAAAAATCGCTGAAAACTCAGGCGCGCGTGGGTTTCGCTGGGATCGGTCAGCGGCAGTCCCTCTTTGGCTTCCACCGCCTGGTGCAGGCCGTAGCTCCAAGAGCGCCCGGGCATAGCGCGGCCGGTTTTTTCGTCGACGATCACCACTTTATTGTCGACTACTATGTATTGCCGGTCGCGCCGGTAAAATTCCCGGGCCACCAGCGCCTGGCGCAGCAGGTCCAAACGCCGCTCACGCCCACTCCACAGCGGCGGCAGGTCCTTGGCGATACTGTCAATAAAAGCTTCCGCCTCGCTCGTCAGGCGCACGTTTTTATGCCGCTCTTCCACCACGTAATGTTTGCCGGTTTCAAGGCGGTTGACGATTTCCCGCGCGGCTATGGAAGCCTCTTTTAACAGCCGGTTTTGTCCGGGAATGGAAATAATCAGGGGCGTCACGGCGTCGTCGATCAGCACACTGTCCGCCTCATCGACTATGGCGGTGTGCAGGCCGCGCATCACTAGCGCTGGTGCCTGCCGATTCAGTTGCTGGATCAGGCGCCGGTCCGGCGCGTCCACACCCTTCGTGCGCATCTGATCGCGCAGATAATCCGCGAGTAATTCCTTGCTGGTGGCGTAAACCACATGGCAGGCGTAGGCGCGCGCGCGCGCGGGATCCTCCATTTCCGCCACCACGCTCGCGACCCTTAGGCCGCAGCGTTCGTACACGGGCGCCATTAACTGAGCGTCCCGCGCGGCGAGATAATCGTTGCTGGTGATTACATGGCAGGGCCGACCGCGCCAGGCGGCGACGCACGCGGAGAGGCAGGCCGTGAGGGTTTTACCTTCGCCCGGCAGCATTTGCGCCACGTAACCGCGCTGCATCGCGAGCGCGCCCATGACCTGGACAGCATAGGGCCGCTTGTCGAGACAGCGCTCGGCGACTTGGAGCAGCAGGGCAAACGCCTGCTGCAGAGTGATCTCGTCCTCTTGCCCACGCCGAATATTCTGCCGGACCCGCTGCAATTGTTGCGTTAATTCCACTTCACTCAAACAGCGCAATAAAGCCGCGCGCTGCAAAATCGCCTCCGCCTGCCGCGCGAGCTCCGGCAGCAGACCGCGGCCGCGCAGGCGGCTCAACACTCCGTCACACCACTGGTCGACGCCACTCAGGGTGCGGCGTTCGGGGGCGCTCAGGGTGCTGCGATATTCATCGGCAAAAGTGTGCATGGCGGGATTCTTTTATCTTTTATCTTTTATCT
>DJFO01000127.1:0-595 GCA_002432555.1 Marinagarivorans sp. UBA5870 | reverse complement strand
CTGTAACGCTTCTGCAAAAACTGCTGCGTCGCCTCGACGATCTGGACCGCGATCGGCCGCGCGGGCAGATCGCAGCGCATGATGCCCAGGGCGCCGTGCAGGGTTAGAGGCGTCGGGTCGGCGAGTTCCGCGCTGATTTTATAAAAAGCTTCCCGCGCAAGGCGGCCCTCCCCCTGCTGCATGTCGACTTCTATATCACCGCCGCCCAGCCAGCCGAGGGCCACCGACGGCAACTCGCGCTGCTGGCCGGCGATCACGCGCACTTCCTGCAGGGCGACCACTTCCTGCGCGTGCCCGAGCAGGCGCACTTCGCCGGTCAGGCCGCGCTGATCGAACAGCTCCGCCGCCTGCTCCTGGCTGACCACCGCGTTGAATTGAAATTGCGCCGGGTCGATGATCAAACCGAGTTCGCTGCGCAAGCGCAGCCAGCTGTGCAGGTGGCGATTTAATTCCGGCGCTATCCAGATGCCGTCGGCCGCGGCACGAATATTCAATTCCTCCTGCCGCACTCGCAGTTGGGTGCGTTTTTCCTGCAGCACCTGCAGGCGCTCCTGCAAAGGCTTGAGATCGGCGATGCGGCGGCTGCGGGCGTCCA
>DJFO01000074.1:2680-2804 GCA_002432555.1 Marinagarivorans sp. UBA5870 | reverse complement strand
ATCTAATACACCACGTCGAAGAGTTTAGAAGGTCCGGCTTGTCTGGTGCGCATGAGCCGCATTATTTCGTCTATGCGGAAGGGATACGTGAAAGGTCTCTGGCATTGTCCGCACGCCCTTACTG
>DJFO01000074.1:0-2639 GCA_002432555.1 Marinagarivorans sp. UBA5870 | reverse complement strand
CGACGAGATCTCTTCAACATCTACATACGCTCGCTCTTGCTTGCAAAGACAGGTGGAATCGAGCAAATATCAGGGGGCATGGTAGGAGCGGTACTAGGGGTGAGTAAGCATGAAGATAAAATGACCTGCATTTCGCTAGCTGATTATGCCACCGAATTTTTAGGATTTGCACCCGAACCGCTCCCTCCTCAACCCGCCCCCCCATCGCAATCCAACGAGTACTCGGCGCCGTCATCAGGTATGTAGCCAGATGGGATTTGACATCTGTGATTTCACGTGGCGGCTTAGCAACTTTGACTTCCGATGCCCCACTTATACAAGCCAGGTCCTGCCACTTCTGCCCAATACTCTTCCGGATCGGAACCATTTCCGATAATTATTTGCTAGAATACGTAGAACAACACCCGCCGCCACGATCTCCAATCGGAGAAGTGTAAAAATGGCGGGTTATCTTTTTGGGCTGAGGTTTAAGCCTTTCGTCGTGATTCCTACTTGTCGTCCCACACCAGGCAATCAGAGCCAAAATGTCGTGACAGGCAGGAATCGNNGCCCTTTGCCCTAGAGGGCTTCAAAAATCTTGTGCATGCGTCGCCCGGCCGGCCGGCCAATTTGGTCGAGCGTGGTCTGCTGTTTGCCATCTTTCGCAATATAGTGCAGTTCGCTTTGTTGTCCGGCTCTCGCACTGTCCCATATTTCCTTGATTGAGACCGAACTCCAAATTGCACACTGGCCCAGCTGANNATCTTTTCGTATCTGGTCGCAGAAGCCTCTTAAGTCCTCCTCGGAGCCAAGAATCATTCCCTGACTAACCCAAGTTCTACCTTCTCTGCGTGCGTAACTCAGTAAAAAGTACGAGCGCCAAACATCTAAGCCAGCTGTCCGCCATACCTTAACTCCTGGCACATGCATAAACGGAAGCGGCTTTAGCTCGTGGAGGTCGTTCGTTGTGATCATGAAAACTAGTTATTCTTCTATTCGATGCGTCGATAGCTTCGACGTCACTTTTTGACATCATCTACTGCGTACTTGCGGCTAGCTTCGCTAAGCTTTTGCTGCTGTTCACTCATAACGATCCAGGCTGCGGCTTCCCTGGCATTTCGGCAATTAATTCCATCAATGCTATCTTGCCAGTCCTTCTGGGCGCCACTGGAAAGTCTGCTGTACTCTTTTTGTTCGAAATCAACGCACTTGTACGCAACTGCTTTGCCGATTTCAGGGTTCTTGCGAAAGTAATCGGTACTTTGAGCATCGGAGATGCCAGTTATGGTGGCCTTTTGGCATGCAGTAAGTGCAACAATGCAGACAAGGATAAGACCTGTTTTTTGACTCAGCATTATTCGCTCCGGTCAGTTGAAATGGCTGACTATACTGTGCGCCCGCCAAAAAGTCACTTATAGTTATCAATGAGTCGCTCATAGTTGGTGGACTGATAACTCGGTGCGGCCGATGCTTGAGCGTATGGAAAACCTCAATGGATCATTAACGCCTCGGGAAATTTTTGGAAAGAATCTACGACTCTTTCGGCGTCTCAAAGATATCTCGCAGGAGCAGCTTGCGCTCAGCGCCAATTTGAGCCGAACTTACGTAAGTGAAGTTGAGAGAGGTGCTCGTAACGTATCCATCGACAACATGGGTCTCCTCGCCGAGGCGTTAGGAGTACATCTCAAAGACCTACTTGACCCTGAAGTGTTCGCAGCGATGCAAAATAAGCTCTGAGTCACCTCGGGCTGACCCGCGGTTCAGCGACTGCGCTCCCCGAATGCGTCCGCTCCAGTCAGCCATCCCAAGAGCAAATCAATCGATGTAGCTCCTCGATATGCAAGATGAGAGCCGGGAAGTACACGTAGCTACTCCAACCGGGCTGTTCTTTGATAAGCGTCCTTGCCGCGTCAACTTTGTTCTTGTTTTTTTTCAGGACTAATCGCCCCATCTTTACATCGAAGTACTTATCCTGAAATGGTGAGGGAAGATAGGATTCAATGGTATAGCCATCCGTGATCCATATATGCGACTTGGGCAGATCTCGCGCCCTGAGTTCATCAATAACTCGACATTTTGCGGAATTCTTGCTGACGGCATCTGTTGTACCTGGAACGAAGTCATTATCGCGATCCATGACAATGACCATGTTTCGGTTAATGCACACCATATCAATGAATGCATCTTGGTCCTCAGCCGAAAAGTGACTCAGATTCGCCCCGCCATAGGTGCAGAATGAGTAATCACGGCTCTCGACCGGCACGGGCAGGTTCAGCCCAGTGCAATACAAGCTCAGCCAATGCTTGATGTACAGCCTATCTGATGGCCCCTCGATCCAGATAACGCCATTGCTTTGCGAAATGTCTGCGCCCTTTATGCCGAGATCATCTAGCACACGCCACACATTATCCAACTTTGACAATACACCTTCTCGGGCCTGAAATACGTTAGCCCCTGAAGGCCAAGAAGATGGTTGCTGAAAGACTGGTGAATGCGTTGCGATCAGCAGTTGCAAATCATGAGGTGTACTGTCAATAGTGGACACTCTCGTCTCAAGCTGCCAGCGCTTCCTTGTTGAAGTCTGCCGCAAAGCGTGCTGGCGATTTGTAGCCAAGGCGCGAGTGGCGCCGTTGGCGGTTGTAGAAGATCTCGATGTACTC
>DJFO01000189.1 GCA_002432555.1 Marinagarivorans sp. UBA5870 | reverse complement strand
CCCCTTGCTCGAAAGCCTTGAGAGACTCCTCTAGGGGCATGCCACCCGCTTCCATATCGGCTACCAATCGCTCCAGTTCTGCGAGCGCCTGCTCAAAATCGAACCCTTTCTTTTTTCCAGCCATCACTCAGCCCCCGTTAGAGGCGCAACACTACCCGACGGATCCAGAGGGGTCAATCGAGTGCGCCCAGGCGCGGGATCTTCCTTGTGGTCCGCCGAAGACTCGAGGGGCAATCGCTAACAGCAACTGCATCCGCTAAAAACCGACTTTTGTTATGGGCTATTTCGCACAGACTCTATTGCTTGGTTCCACTGGGCGCGCCTTTGTAAATCCGTAAAATGACATCTCGAAAGGAAGCGAAATGGGACTCTTGCCAAGGATGAGGGATCTGGCATGGCCGGCAAGGACGGGGCAAATCCTGTGAGAATTCGCCGTGATGGTAGTCAATATCGTCACGGTATTTTTCGCGGGTTACAAGGAGCTAGTGGGGCGGACAGGGAGGATGAGTTCGCCGCGTATGGCAGGACGCAATTTGGAGTCAGGGAGGCCCCAAGCCAGGAGTGTCATCGACTGAGCGTACCGGGATGTACTCAGGGAAGACCGCAGAGGGAACCCTCAAGGGAGGAGGGTGCAATGGGGTAGTGCCGGATATCGGCACAGCAGGCAGGATGCCCGACGGATATGGGACTGCAATCGTACGGGACAGGGTCGTTGTTATCCGGAAGGCGGTGCCCATTGCGGGCCCGCCTTTTTCGTCACGGGCGTCGCGCTGCGCGGATTTCTCTTTCGGCCATCTATAATTACTCTCAAATATTCACTCCGTCACAATTTCTTCAACCTTTAATGCTAAAAAATATCAACGGCGACTTGACTCGCTGAATCTTCGGCGTAGTATTAAATTGTCCACCCTGTTAAAGAGGAGCGCAGTCTTCAACATTCTAAGCAGACAAGTGGCTCAGACCCGCCACCATAAAACCGCCAGGTCGATGTACGCACCGCCGACCCCCTCTACTCGTCACCCCTATAAATTCATTGATTATCGACTTCTAAAACCCCGCTTGGCCTGCCACTGCGGGGTTTTTCGTTATGGGGGGCGCGCAGAGCCGAGTGTGGTCCGCTACAACCGTAAATTTTCGAGTGTTTAGTTAGTCGAGGCATTTTACCGACTTGAATTGCGCACGCGATTAAACAGGAGAAAATTATGGAGGCTCGTATATTGCGCCTGAATTTGGCCGGTCAGCCCATCGAGTGGTTGAGCTGGCGGCAAGGTGTATGTCTGTACGCCCGCGACTTAGTCTCCTGGACCTTGGGAGGCGTCGTCAGACAAATTCGTGGCGGTAAATCGAAATTTACCGGCAATACTACTCTCATTCGCTTGCCGGCGATCATGGCTTGNNTGCGCCTCAACCCACCGCTCAACAATTTGGCTTTGTTCCACCGGGATAATTTTCAGTGTCTCTATTGCGGAGATTTTTTTGCTGCAGAGGACTTGTCGCGGGACCATGTGCATCCAACCAGCCGCGGCGGCCAGGACAAATGGGAGAACGTAGTCGCTGCTTGTAAGCGTTGTAACCAGCGGAAAGGCCATTATTTGCTTTCCGAAATTAATATGTCTCTGTTGGCGCTTCCCTATCGTCCAAATCCATACGAATATTTAGCGCTCATTAACAGTCATAGGATTCGCGGGGACCAGATGGAGTATCTGCAACCGCAATTCGACCGTTACGTAGCGCCGGAGAAAAGGCGCTTCCCCCACTAGCTCCGCCGCTGGTTCGCAGCGCGCTCCTCCGATTTGCCTGTTCGCCGTTTTGTGCGATTATGTGCGCCCGATTCCTGACGCCCATGTGTGCCTCTTATGCGAAATGTCGAAGTTGCCCTCAAAATCCGCGCTAATCTCGGCGAGTGCCCGCGCTGGGACGAAGTGACGCAGATGCTGTATTGGGTAGATATCAACGCGTTCCAACTGCATCGGTTTGATCCGGTTTCTGGACGCGATGAGTTTCTCCAGTTCGATGAGGAAATCGGCTGTTTCAGCCTGCGCCGAAAAGGCGGGTTCTTACTCGCAATGCGCACCGGCTTTTATACGGTCGACGGCTGGCACACCGAGCGTACTTTTATCGCCGATCCCGAGGTAGGGATGGACAAGAACCGTTTCAATGACGGTCGCGCGGACGCGGCGGGCCGCATGTTCGCCGGTAGTGTTTATCCGCCCAAGGACTACCGCGGAGCCAGCATCTATTCTCTTAGCCCGGCGGGTGACGTCAAAAAATGGGTCGGCGAGTTGCTTACCGCCAATGGCATAGCCTTCAGCCCGGATATGACAACTTTTTATTATGCCGATACGCCGACGCATGCCATTCAGTGTTGCGACTATGATATCGCGACGGGCGAGGTGGCTAACTGCCGAATCTTTCACCAATTCCCACAAGGTGAAGGACGCCCGGACGGGGCGGCGGTGGATAGCGAAGGGTGTTACTGGACTGCACTTTACGATGGCGCCCGCATAGTGCGACTCAGCCCGACGGGGAAGATCCTGGCGGAGATTCCGATTCCGGCCAAATGCCCCACCATGGTGGCTTTTGGCGGAGCGAATCTCAAAACCTTGTTTGTTACCACTGTTGGCAACCGCCCGGCGGCGGAACTTGAGCAGTACCCGGACTCAGGGGCCATTTTCAAAGTGGAAGTGGACGTGCCGGGTTTAGCCGAACACAGATTTGCCGGATGAAGAGGCCCTCTGCCGCTCAGATCGCACGCGTCCGATTTGATTGAAGTCTGCCGGTGCTTCTCAGCGAGGAAATCTCGAAAAAAAAAAGCGCCGCACAGGGCGGCGCTATAAAAGGTTCGGACCATCAAGTGATCAGTCGTCACCACCCATCACACCCAGCAGATGCAACAGGCTGGTGAACAGGTTGTAAATAGAAACATACAGGCTCACCGTTGCCATTATGTAGTTGGTCTCGCCGCCGTGAATGATGGCGCTGGTTTGGTACAGAATCATAGCGCTCATCAGGAGGATGAACATGGCGGATACCGCCAGAGACAGCGCCGGCATTTGCAGGAAGATGCTAGCCAGCCCCGCCAGGAACCCTACCAAAATCCCAACAAAGAGAAATTTGCCCATAAAGCTGAAATCTTTGCGAGAGGTCAGTGCGTACCCCGATAGCCCGAGAAAGGTTATAGCGGTACCACCGAGGGCATTCATTACGATCTGACCGCCGTTGGGTAGCGCCAGATAGTGGCTAACGATCGGTCCGAGGGTCAAGCCCATAAAACCCGTCAGGGCGAATACGCCCAGAATGCCCCAGGCGCTGTTGCGCAGAGCCTGTGTCAGGAACAGGAGGCCGAAATAGCCGACCATGGTGATAAGCAAACCGGGATGGGGCAGGTTGAACGCGATGCTTACCCCGGCGGTGATGGTGCTGAAGAGCAGCGTCAATGCCAGAAGGGCGTAGGTATTACGCAATACCTTATTGACTTCAACAACCTGCGTCTGGCCATAGGTAATCGAAGTGGGTCTCGTATCAAGCATATAACCTCCAGTGGTCATGTTTGCTGTTGTTCAAAAACTTGGGCGAAATTTAGACAGTGAACACCGCTAAACACTCCGGCATTCAGTTCTTGTCCCCCCGGCAGCGCGGTACCTAGTCTGCGCGCCGCCAGGCGGACAAGCAAGACGGTCCGCAGATAACCGGCTCATCGGCGAAGAGGCTGTTCGCCACTTGCTCGCGTTGGGGCCGGCGACCCCTAGGGAGTTTCAGGCGCTTAGTCTAGGTGATGGCTGTCGTAAATAAAATTCGAATGTTGTTTAGGTTACTTTCGGTAAAATCGAATATCCCCTTATTGCCGAGGACTCCCCTCCATGACGCCGCTCAATTTCAACCATCTTTATTATTTTTATCGGGTTGCCGTGGACGGCGGCATTACCGCAGCGAGTCGCAACCTCCACCTGACGCCCCAGACGATCAGCGGACAGCTGACCGCGCTCGAGCAGCATATCGGCTTTCCCCTCTTTGACCGCCAGGGGAAAAAGCTGGCGCTGACGCGCCGCGGCCGTCTTGTCTTGCATTACGCCGAAGATATTTTTCACCTGGGAGATGAACTGAGATCTCTGCTGCGGCAACCCGAAACGGTGGAGCGTCTATCAGTCAGCATAGGCATTGTCGACGTGATTCCCAAGGCTTTGGCTTACGCCCTGATTAAACCCGTCACTTCCCTGCCGACGCCCCTGCACCTCGTCTGTCGCGAAGGGGATTTGGAACATTTGTTGGCCGACCTCGCCGTGAATAAGCTGGATTTGGTGCTGTCGGAGCGACCCTTGCCGGCCGGGTCCCGTCTGCGGGCATACAATCACCTGGTCGTCGAGACGGACATTGCACTCTTCGCAACTCGGTCGCTGCACGAGCACTACCGAATCGATTTTCCGCGCAGCCTCGACCAGGCCCCCTTTTTGATGCCGAGCCCGCAGACCATGTTGAGTCAGCTCTTGCTGAGCTGGTTCGACCATCGGGACATGACACCGGTGGTCGTGGGTGAGTTCGACGATAGCGCGCTTGCGTATGCGTTTTGCCAGGCCGGTCTGGGTATAGTCGCGGCGCCCGCGGTGATCACCGCAGAGCTCGGAGAGCAATTTGGTATTTACCCCTTGGGTGTTCTCCAAGGGGTGCGCGCCCAGTTTTATGCCATATCACCGCAAAAAAAGATCAAACATCCCGGCATTGTGGCCATTGTCAATCGCGCTTGAGTCGTGCGGCAATGTGGGGCCCCCGGTGTTCAGCCGTTGGGCAAGTTGCTAAAGTAGCGCGCCTTATAACCGAGGAGATCTCCATGTTTCGTTCCCTGCGTTCCCGCAAGCTGGCTTACCTTCTCACAGGAATTATGTGCTGGGCCGGGTCGTACGCCGGCGCAGCCAGAGCCGATATAGTCGGTACTGAGGCGCTTTTAACCGAAGTTAATGCAAGCAATCTGCGCGCGGAGCTTGGTGCCGCTCTGCAGCGGCAGGACGTACTGGTGCAATTGCAGGCCCACGGCGTCGATCCTGCCCAGGCCGCGGAACGGGTAGCGGCGCTCAGCGACCAAGAAATTCAGCATCTCGCACAGAATTTCGACGAATTGCCGGCTGGTGGCGACGTGGTTTTGCTGTTAGTCATCATCATTCTGGTATTACTGCTGCGCTGATAGTCGCAACGCTGTTTCGGCTGCGCTGAAAGGGGTGGCTGAGTGAATGGCTTGCCCTTTTGGGCCGCGGGCTGGCTTTTTTTCGGGGGCGGGCGCTTGTAATTTCGGTCTCGGGGCCGATTGTCGCAATAAAAAGCCGAAGGGTGTTTATGGAAAAACAAGCTAAGAGCCTCTTTGCGCAGAAAAGCCGAAGGCTCTTTGTGCGCAAAAAACTCCGGACTGTCGATGGAAAGATGGGCTGAACGCTGTTCATGGAAAAATAGGCTGAAGGCGATTTAAAGAATAGGCTGAAGGCTATTTAAGGAATAGGCCGAAGGCTCTTTATCTGCAAAACCAGCTAGGGTTCTTTATCTGCAAAACAAACTAAGGGCTTTCCATCTGCAAAACACGTTGAAGGCTTTTTATATCAAAAAGGTGAGGGCTCTTATATAGGACAGCTGACGGATCTTTATAGAGGAGAGCTGAAGGCTCTTTATCTAGGACAGCTGA
>DJFO01000067.1:21241-21456 GCA_002432555.1 Marinagarivorans sp. UBA5870 | reverse complement strand
GTGCAGAGGGCTGAGGGCCGATGATTTTCACTGTGCTCGCGCTTGCACGCTTTTGTGTCGGCGGGGAAAAGCATTGGCAGTGCCCCAAGCCGCTGCGCAATTTTCTTATGACACGGATGAAACCCGCTGGAGGTTCCGGTTGTCTCTAGCGAAGCATTCAACCTTGCCTGTCTCCCGGTTGGCCTCTAAACTGAAACCCTTCGGGGCAGGGAAAG
>DJFO01000067.1:0-21146 GCA_002432555.1 Marinagarivorans sp. UBA5870 | reverse complement strand
CAGCGGGAAATCCACCCTGCTCAATATCCTCGGCCTGTTGGATGGTCACGACAGCGGCCACTACAAACTGGCGGGCATTCCGATTTCCCGCCTGTCGGAAGGGCAAGCGGCGACCCTGCGCAATCGCCATATAGGCTTTGTCTTTCAGTCCTTTAATTTGCTGCCCTTCAAAAATGCCACGGAAAACGTCGCGTTGCCGCTTTATTACCAAAAAGTCGGCCGCCGCGAGCGCAATAAAAAAGCGCGGGAATTANNGCCATAGCCCGCGCGCTGGTGACGGATCCCAACGTCATTCTTGCCGACGAACCGACCGGCGCTCTCGACAGCGCCACTACGCAGGAGGTGATGGCGCTGTTCAAGCAGGTGCACAGTCTGGGCAAAACTCTGGTAATCGTTACCCACGAGCAGGACATAGCGAACCAGACCCAGCGCATTGTCACCATCAAGGATGGTCTGGTGACGCGTGACCGGTATTTGGCGGGAGAGGAAGTTCGCGCGTGATCCCCGATAGCCTGCAGGAAATTCTTTACTCGCTCCAGCGCAATAAACTGCGCACCGGCTTAACCGCGTTCGGGGTTTTTTGGGGAATATTCATGCTCGTACTGCTGCTGGGCTCGGGCACGGGCCTGAAGCGCGGAGTGGAAAAGAGTTTCAGTAGCGACTTGCGCTCCAGCATCTGGGTCAACGCCACCACCACGTCGGTGCCTTACAAGGGGCTCGCCCACGGGCGGAAAATCCAGTTTACCGAAGCCGATCTCGCGGCGATCCGGCGCGAGATCCCTGGAGTGGATTTGCTGTCCGCGGAAAATCCCCTCGGTTCGGTGCGCCAGGCCGATATTCACGTCACCTATAAAAATAAATCCGGTTCCTTCGGCGTGTTCGGTGCGGCCAAGGATTATTTTGAGATCAAACGCTACCAGGAATACCGCATGGGCCGGCGCCTGAACGACCGGGACGACGATGAGCGGCGCAAGGTGGTGGTGATCGGCACTCGCGTCAAAGAGCGCCTGTTTGGCGAGCAGAATCCGCTGGGCGAACAGATTGTGGTAAACGGGGTGAGTTTTAAAGTGGTTGGGGTGTTTTACGACAGCGGCTGGGAAGGGCGCATGTCAGAGCGCCTCTATATGCCGCTCGGAACGTTTCAGAAAACCTTTGGCAAAGGCGAAAATATCTCGATCATCACCGCGACGCCAGCGGCGGGTTACACCGGCGATCAGGTGGTCGCTGAGCTGACGACCCTGTTGCAACAGCGCCACAATGTGGCACCGACCGATCGAAAAGCGATTCACCTGTTCGATCTCGCGAAACAGTCGGCGCGCATCAATAGCACTTTGAATGCAATCAATCTTTTTATCTGGTTTGTCGGTCTCGGCACGCTCGCCGCCGGAATCGTCGGCATCAGCAATATCATGATTATCACCGTGAAAGAGCGCACCGTGGAGATCGGAATCCGCAAAGCGTTGGGCGCGCCGCCCTGGAGCATTATTCGCACTATTATTCTCGAGGCGGTGCTGGTGACGGCGACGGCCGGTTATGCGGGCCTGGTGCTCGCGGTCGGGCTCTTGGAATTGGTGAATTTCGCTCTGGCGCGGCTGGGAATCGAGCTGAATTATTTCACCCGACCCGAGGTGAATTTTTCCGTAGCCGTGTCGGCGCTTGCCATACTGGTTGGTTTTGGTGTGTTGGCTGGATTTATTCCCGCGTGGAAGGCGGCGCGCATTTCTCCCATCGAAGCCATGCGAGCCCAGTGATATGTTTGACTACGATGCTTGGCAGGAAATATACGCGACTTTAAAAAAACACAAATTGCGTTCCGGATTGACCGCTTTTGGGGTCATGTGGGGCGTTTTTATGCTGGTTATGCTGCTGGGGGTCGGTAACGGCTTGCGCAATGACGCCCTCGGTGGATTTGGCAACAACACCAACACCGTTTTTATTTGGAGTTCTTCCAACACTCAGCTTGCGTACCAGGGTTTGGCAAAAAATCGCTGGGTGCAATATAAGCCCGACGACATAGAGGCCATAAAGGCGCGCATACCCGAGGTTGACCTGGTCCTGGGAATCAATGAGGTCGGCGGCTGGGCCGCTGCCCAATACGTTGTGCGCGGCGCTAAGAGCGGCTCCTTTATCACTCGGGGCACGCATCCGGAAATTGCCCGCATGCAGACCTTCGAGCCCATTCGTGGGCGCTTCGTCAATGCCCTGGACAACCGCGAAAAACGTAAGGTCGCGGTGCTCGGTACCCGCGTATACGAAACCCTCTACGCCCCAGGGGAGGATCCCCTCGGCACCAGCATCGAGATCGGTGGAATTTATTTCCAGGTAGTCGGTGTATTTCAGCCGATGGCGACCGGTGATCAGGCGATGCAGGACGCGGAGCTGGTGCTGATTCCCAACGAAACCCTGCGCTTCACCTTCAACCAGTCCGGTTATTACGGCCACCTCCGGCTCACACCGAAGCCGGGTGTTTCCTCGGCGATAGTGGAGAAGAAAACGCTCGATCTATTGCGGGAGCGGCACAAAGTGCACCCGGAGGACACGGGCGTCTACGGCACCTTCAATACGGAAAAAGTCTATCAACAGGTCGAGGGGCTTTTTACCGGCATCGCCGGTTTCAGTTGGTTTGTCGCCGTAGGCACTATACTCGCCGGGGTAATCGGTGTGGGCAATATCATGCTGATCACCGTCAAAGAGCGCACACGGGAAATCGGCCTGCGCAAAGCGCTCGGGGCAACCGCCGGGTCCATAATCGCCATGGTGGTGCAGGAGGCGGTGGTAATTACCGCCGTGGCGGGCTATACCGGCCTAGTGCTCGGCGTGCTGGTATTGGAGGGTGTTCGCTCCATGGCGCAGGGTTTGCCGGACGCGAAATTCCTGGCGCTCGCCGAAATCGATTTTCAAACCGCCGTGGTGGCTATAGTGGTGCTCGTCGGGGCCGGCTTTCTCGCGTCGCTGCTGCCCGCCACTAAGGCTGCCAAGGTCAATCCCATCATTGCATTGCAGGACGAGTAAGAGGACCCATGAAAAAGTTTTTATTAGGATTTTTAGGTTTGGCGATTCTGGGAACATTTATCGCCACTACGATTTTTCTCTATCGAAAATCGCAGGAGGCCCCGGTGGTCTATCAGACCGCTCAGCCATTCACGGCCGATATCGTCCGCAAAACCGTGGCGACCGGCAAAATCGTCCCGCGCAAGGAAATCGCGGTGAAATCGCGGGTGCCGGGTGTTATCGAGGAGGTGTACGTGGAGGCGGGTCAGAAGATCGCCAAAGGGGATCTGATCGCCAAAATCGAACTGCTGCCCGATATGGCGTTTTTGAGCAACGCGGAATCTGAGATGGAAAAGGCGCGCATCAATTTAGCCAACGCCAAAAAAGAGCTGGAGCGGCAGCAGGTGTTGTTCCGGGACAAATTGATCCCCGAGCTGGAGTTCAGTAAATTCGAGCTGCAATACCAGCTCGCCGCCGAGGGCGTGAAGGCGGCGGAAAACAACGTGGCGCTGATTCGCGACGGTGCCAGTAAAAAATCCGGCAAAGTCTCCAATATGGTCCAGGCAACGGTCGCCGGCGTCCTGCTGGACGTGCCCGTCAAAGAAGGCGGCTTCGTTATCCAGAGCAATACCTTCAACGAAGGCACCACCATTGCGTCCATCGCCAATATGGAAGATATGATTTTTGAAGGGCGGGTGGACGAGTCGGAGGTGGGCAAGCTGCGCGAGGGCATGCCGCTGGAGTTGCGGGTCGGAGCGATCGGTGATCCGCGTTTCACCGCGCACCTGGAATACATAGCGCCCAAGGGATTTGAGGATCAGGGGACCATCAAATTTGAAATTCGCGCGGCGGTTACCTTGGATCAGGACAATTTTCTGCGCGCCGGCTACAGCGCCAACGCGGACATAGTGTTGGAAAAACGCGATCAGGTATTGGCGATCAACGAGGCCAATCTGATTGTCGAGGACACCAAGACGTTTGTCGAGGTGGAGACAGGGCCGCAGCAGTTTGCCCGCCGAGAAATCACCACAGGCCTATCCGACGGCATTAATATTGAAGTGCTGGGCGGCTTGCAGAAAAACGAATCCATTAAACAACTTTAGCGGACCCCTATGCGCTTACGCACCGGCCTGAAATTGTTTGCATTGGTCGCATTCGCGGCCTTCCTGTACGGGGGTTACGTGTTCAACGAAGCCCGCTGGGGCCGCAAGCTGCAGCCGGCGAATGCCATATTGCCCGATAACACCAAATATTATGGCGAAATCGTCAACGGCTTGTTGGAAGGGCCGGGTGAGCTGGTCGGCGCCGATGGCCGGCGCTACAAGGGGCAGTTCCACCAGGGGCTGATGCACGGCGAAGGCGAATTTTCCGACCACCAAATGCGCTACCAGGGCGGGTTCGAGCGCGGCATGTTGAATGGCAAGGGCACGTTGGAATATGCCAAAGGCATGCGCTATATCGGGGAGTTCAAAGATAATTTAATGCACGGCCTCGGCAAGCTGGAATGGCCGAACGGCGATGTTTTCGAAGGTGAGTTTGCCGCCGATGAAATGGTGCGCGGAAAATTCCGGGACCAGGCGGGCGGTGTTTACGATGGTGGTTTTGCCGATGGCTTGTACCATGGGCAGGGGGTGTACCTCACCCGGGAGGGCGACCGTTACGAAGGGGAATTTTCCGCGGGATCCATGACGGGCAAGGGCTCCATCACGCGCACCGACGACAGTCGCTACACAGGAGAGGTGCGCGACTGGATCTATCACGGCAAAGGCGAGCTGGTGGACGCAGACGGCAATACCTTTATCGGCTCCTTCGAGCACGGTGAATATCATGGCGAGGGCGAACTGCGGCTCAAACAGCCGGTCGACGGGGTGGAAGTATTGCGCGGCGCGTGGTCCTATGGCGAGCTGGCCGAGGATCCGCGGACCCCGGCTCGATCGGCGCAGACGCTCGAAAAAATACTTTATTCGCAGGTCGAATTGCTGGATCAGCGGGCGGCTGCTTTGGCGAACCAGACACCCGGTGCCCCCGATTTCTATTTTCTTGGTATAGCCGGCGACGGCACACAAGAAATTTTTTATCGTGAGCTAAAGTTCGTGCAGCAGGTGCTCACTGACAAATTTCAATTGGGTGAGCGTTCCCTCCTGCTGGTCAACAATCTGCGGGCGGCCGATCAGCATCCGCTGGCGACCCGCATCAGCCTGCAGCGGGGCGTGGCGGCCGTAGCGCAAAAAATGGATCCCGCGCAGGATGTGCTGGTGGTATACCTCACCAGTCACGGCTCTGAGGATCACAAGATTTACACAGCAATTCCAGGGCTGGAATTGCCTCCCATCGCCAATACCGAGCTGGCGGAAATTCTCAATCAGGCGCCAGTTCAATGGAAGATCGTAATAGTCTCCGCCTGTTATTCCGGTGGTTTTATGCCGGGATTACAAAACGACAATACCCTCGTTATCACCGCCTCCCGTGCGGATCGGCAGTCTTTCGGTTGCGACGACAAGAATGAGATGACTTATTTCGCGCGGGCCTATTTCAAGGAGGCACTAGCGCAGACGCCGGATTTTATCCAAGCGTTCGAGCGGGCGCAGGTCTTGATAAAGGAGTGGGAGGAAAAGGATTTTCCTGACGACGAGCGCTCGGAGCCGCAGATTTTTATTGGGGCGAAAATCCGGGCGCATCTCAGTGGGCAGAATAAATAAAAACGTGGTCTGCTTCCTGCGTATCAAGCAATTTCGGATGAGATTGGTGTTCTCCGAGCTTGTTGCAATCGAATATTAGACCGAGAGGTAGAGCCTCCGCCGATGCGCGGCCTATTAGTTGCGCATTTATTTAGCCATGATGACAGTGTTCGAAATTGCCAGGAAGCCATCAGCGGTCCAATCGGGATACGCTTCTTTGAAGGAGCTGGCCTCATAATCCTGACCTTTTAATCGGGATACAGGGGGCAGCCGCACGTGCTTGTTCAACACCACACTGCATGGAATGACGGGTAGCGCGTATTGTGCTGATATCTTCTTGCCTTTAATTTTATAGCTGTCACTTACATAAAATGCTGATCTGCGTTCCTCGCCCGGTAAGACGATAATAAATGAGTCGGGCCACATCAGATTTTTTAAGTCATCTTGGTCGCCAATAAACTTGAGCGACCGGTCATTTTCATCTTTGATCATTAAGAAATCCCCTATCGCTTTAAATTTGAAGTCGTCGCTTCTTAAGCACTGAGGGACATCCGATAGATTTTGATACTTGACGTCGATCTTGTGTTTGTGCTCGCCGTTGTAATTCAAGAAAAGCAAGAATTGTTGGGCGTCTGAATGCGCGTGTGTAGAAAGCATCCAAAGCGCCGCGATTATGAATATCAGCTTCATTCGAACCTCGTTAACATTCGTTCGGATAGGCAGAGCAAGCGTATGTATCTGCGTTTCCCCAAGCCTCTTTCTCGGAAGAGTGCTGGTTGCTTGGATCCCGTAGTGATCGCCAAAGAATCTGGCAGTGTGACCACCCTCGTGAAGTATGATAGCTTCTCTCCAGCTGTCAGTTCTTCGTGAATCGAAAAATCCTGCGTTAAGGTTTATGCTATTCGAAGCCCACACTGGCGGCAATGTTGTCACATACGCGGCAACTTCTTTGCCATTTTTATCTGGCCGATCGTTGCCTGGTTTTAGTGTCACCCCTTGCCCTCGTTCGCCTATCTGACGCACAATCTTGTTTAATCCATTTGCCAACTTGGTTAGACCTGCAGCACTTCCTAGCGCCTTATTGATTTTCGTCAGCTCGTTGAGCTCCTTTCGATCAGATTCGGAAAGAGTTCCACTTTTTACTTTTCCAGCTAACTTGGTTACCGCCGACTTTAAAGACTCTGCCGTTTCTCTTGCGCCATCGGCTGCTTTTTGTGCCGTTTCGCAATCAGTGAAATTCATAGAAGAGGCGCAGTTAGCCAGGCCAGAAGGATCAGCAGCGTTGATCGGATCATTCCCGGCATATGCATATAAGTTCATCTGGTCGTGGTAACCGATAGGATCGATTTGCATAAACCGACCAGTTGCCGGATCATAATATCTCGCCCGGTAATAATACAGCCCGGTCTCCCTGTCGAGCCGCCGTCCCGTATACAGTATTGGAATATCCTGCGCGGTGAAAGCCCCAAGCCTGGGGCGGCGACGAGTGAGCGTAGCGAACGTTGGAGCGGGGTTGGTAAACCAACCATGCCGGTGGGCACATGAAGTGCTGGCGCTGCCCTTGCGCTTTTTCTGCAAGGGCTGTGACAGTGCTTGATGTGACCAGCAGCGGCCTTTTTGTCTGTCAGAACGTCCGGCGCCGCTGTCCTGGCAGTCCGGCACACACTGTCAGTCTTCTTCGGTGGGGTAAAAAGAACAGCGGATAAGAGGGAAGACTTATCAATGTAATTTCAGATTAAGTTACCTTGACTTCGCTCAAGACAGACCGAAAGCGCTCACCTATAACCTTTATTTTTGTTTCATTATTGACTGCAATGCCTTCACTATCAATTTCCAGGTAGTCGGCCATTTCTTCACTCAAGACCACCACACTTTCTTCCATCAAGTCAAAAAAGTGATGGTAGTGATCCGCAAAATTTCCAAATTCAATTATTACGGAAGGTAATTCCTTCGGGTAGTTTGAATAGATCAATACCCGCTCCTTTTCGTGTGACTGCCGAATGCCGGAAAGCAACCTGATCAGTTCGGCGGTGGTCAATACAGCCTGCGTAGATTCTTTTTCTATACCGCCGATCGCTGCCCGAGAGTCATGAACTAAATGCAGTCTGAAAATTAATACCTCTTCAAAAGGAATTAAGTGGAAATCGGTTCTTGAAATCAACGAAGACAATCTTGATTGAAATCGTTGCAATAAAGACGCAGATGACTTCTTGCTCGCCAACTGCGATTTTTTGATTTCTCGAACTAACGGACTCTTATCGAGGGACAAATTTTTCATTTAATTTCTTCTTTAACTTTGTGCTCATTTTGAATTCGTGGCTGGCCATTAGCGCCTGGCTGCTCGCCCGACTTTAGGTTTCCAACATCAACAGCGGGTTTGTGGTCCGAGCCATTATTTCGATCTTTTGAACCATCTTGAACTCCGACTTCCGTCTTGCCGTCCATGCCCGTTTTAACTTGACCGCGCAAATTAATTTCACCATGTTTCTTACCTTGCATGTTTCTTCCCGATTGCGATGTGGCAACTCTAGGATTTTCCTTTTTACGCTGAGCCGCTCGTGAAGCTCTGCGTTTAGCGCTTGATCTAGACTTTGCAGATCCGTCTCCTGTTGCCACTTCAGTCGCTGCACCAACAGATTCCGCAAGAGCCTGCTGACACCTCGTAGCAGCACAGGCCACTACTACTAACGGAACGATTATCTGCCCAGCTTCCCCCGTTGGGTCTGTGTAATTCATCGGGTCATTATGCACATAGGCATAAAGATTCATCTGATCCTCATAGCCTACCGGATCCACCTGCAAGAAGCGGCCGATCTCAGGATCATAATATCTCGCCCGGTAATAATACAACCCGGTCTCCCTGTCGAGCCGCCGTCCCGTATACAGTATTGGAATATCCTGGTTAGCGCCAATAGTCTGGCCAAATGGATCATAGGCGAATATGTTCTGGTCGGTTACATTTCCGGCCGAATTGGATACTGCAATAACCGACCCTTGCTGATTTTGATGAGCATAGAGATAGTTTGCCGTTGTGGGATTGCTGCTGCCCCCCTGCACGATTGCAAGGAGTTGATCGGTTTTGGCTCCATGGATATAGCGCCGCAGTACCTGGCCGTTCTGGTCGTAATCGGCTATCTCGTGGTCACCTGCAGACAAGTATCGCTCGGTCGCCGTGCCTGACGACTTTTGGAATCTTCTCCCCAGCCCATCATATCCGTACGAAACGACGCTTCCATTGGGAGCTATGGATTCTACAAGACGATTTTCCGCATCGTAGGCGAATTTACCTTTGGACGAATCTGTCAGGTTTCCGTTTCGATCATAACTGTAGTTTTGGCCGGCTACGCTTGTGTATTGGTTGAGCTTGTTGGTTAGGTAACGATTTCCCTGGGTTACCGCTGTCCAGTTGTACTTCCGATTGCTCAGTGAGCGAGTCTTGAGCTGGCCCGTCCGGTTGTAGTCAAAAGCAAAAGCAATGTCTTGAGCGGATCCTGCGGCATCAAGATTCAACTGGTCGAGATCGCCGTCCGCTTCGTAGGCGTAATTACTGATAACACCATTCCCGTACTGGATAAGTTCAATTCGGTCCCGCAGGTTGTATTGAAAATCGGCGATCGTCAAAGTGCCTCGAAAAATCTTATCCAACCGGTTCTTGTTGTCATAGGCGTAGTCAACCCTGTATCCGTCGGGCCAAATCATATGGCTGCGATTGCCGGCGTCGTCGTAGTCGAATTTGACGGCGAGTTCTGGTGCACCAGGTCTGGCCAACTTCTCTTCTGTGACCTCATCAAACGAGTTGCGCTCGTAGGTTATCCGGGAGTTTCCCTTGTCGACGTAACGAAGCCGCCCAAAGGCGTCACGTCCATAATCGAGAACAAACCCCGGGATAGTTCCGCTGCCCGATCTGGTCGTGGAAGGAACCGTGACATAATCCTGCAGCCAGTTCGCATCGTAGAAATACTCTGTCACATCGCCTTTGCGGGAGCGTTTGCTGCGAATCTTTCCGCTCGACCAATAGGTGAGCTGCTCGAAATTGGCGCCGGCGCCGCGTCCATCATCAGGATAGACGGTCTTTTCCAGGCGGCCATAAGGGTCGTAGGTAAGCTTGGTCGCATGGTCTTGGTTGTCGGCAACACAGTCGGCATTGGGATCACCCTTCGCGGTATTGAAGGCGGTTATTTCACCTAATGCGTTATACGTAAGGTGCTTGTAGGTCCTTTGCAAATCACTGCCAAAAGCTTGGCGTTGACATGTCAAGCGCTGGTTCAGATCGTAACCATAGCTTGTTCTCCTCGCTTCGCCATCAATCTGCAAGATCATAAGACCCCGCGCATCGTACTCGAACTTAGTTTCGTCCAAATCCGGGTCGACAACACCGGTAATCCACCCCATTGGATTGCGCAGAACCTGTGTGACGGCCAAGCTCGAGGTGCCCGTGAGTTCTTCGTAACGATTCAGATAACCCGCTGCGTCGTACTTATAGTTGACGCCACCGCCGTCTGAATATCGCAACGAGGTCAAGCGTCGGGCGAGGTCATAGGTCGCGATCGTCATATTGTTACGGGGGTCGGTCACGGACACGATGTCGCCGTTTGAATCGTACTGCCCCGATGTTTTTCGCTTTTTAGTCCCTTCGGGATTCTGGATTTCAAAGGTTTCGAGGTCGCCTTTGGCGGAATAGGCGAGAGTGGTTTTCCGCAATAGCTGCCCCGATGTGCTTTTCTCGATGACCGAAGTCGGCAGACCGGAAAAGTAAGTTGCGTATTCGATGACACTACCCCCTGCTTTTTCAGAAGTGTTCAGCAGACCGGTATTGGCGTGGTACGAATTTTTAATCGCAAATGCGGAGGTTTCCCCTTCTGCGTAGGGAAAGGTTTCGGATATGAGTTGGTTGAAAACAGCGTGCCAGGCCCTGTCTACCACCAGGGGCTTCAGCGCGCTGTGTCCATGGGAGGGATAATGCCGCTCCTGAATCAAATTTGACTTTCCATCGTATCTATAGGCTTTTCTTTTGATATATTCCGAATCGGAAAGACCGGCAGGAATATGTTTTTCTTCGATTAGCCTAGACCGGGCGTCGTAGTTTTTTATGACCTTATTCCCCAGTGCGTCGAGTCGAAGATCGATATTTCCCGCCGAGTCCGAATAATCAATGGTTTTCCCTCCTGCTCCGTCCGTTTGGCAAGAGGCGTAGCCGGGCAAAAAGCACCATTGATAGGCGTTCGTCCAGTAGCCGCCGGAACCGTTGCGCAGATCCACGCCCACGACATCCCAAAGTTCATTGACCCTATAACGGATCAACGGACTGGTCGCGTCTGCTGGTGAGTAGACCGAGTTGAGCACCCAACCGGCGAGGGCCGAGGAGCCGGCGGTGGTCGTCGATGCAGAGGTAAATTTGCCAAGCCATTTTTTGCCATCCGAAAAAATAACCTCGACATCGGATCCCGATTCCCGGACCTTCGCGGACAAAGATCCGGATTTTATTTCGACCTCGGCATTGTCGCTATTTTGGGTTCAAACCAAGCTAATTTCCCTGCCAAATGAGTTTGTAATTCCCAGTAATCGTTTAAATCGAGCTCGCTCGCTATACTGATAACTCCGCGTTGCTCCGGATAGCTCTGTATGTTTGGTCTGTGGGTACCAATTTGAATCTCCCACTCGATTGGTACATTGTCCGGCATTTATTTTGCGTGTGGCATAGGTTTCAATATTGCCATTCGCTAATACTCGTTCGAGATCCAAAGTAATATGCTTTTGCGAGCCGCTGGCAAAAATGCTGGCGGGGTCGCTAGACCATGAGTATTCGGCGGGGCCACAAAAGTCATTGACGGATGGAAGGGTGTTGGCGATCTGAAGGTTAATAGAGGCCGATTCGGCTGAGTCCAGTTCCGGGAAGTACGCGTTGCCGTGCGGGGCGACCCGTCGAACGAACGTCTTGGCTCCATTTTCACTGGAAATCGCGATGGCGTTATCATCCGTTTGACTTTCCAGCCATCGAACGATGAGCCCGTTCAGTATGTGAGCGTGGTTTCTGTTGGTGACATCCTCACTGTTTTCCAGGAGCGCCAGTAGCGCGACTGTCGCTGGAACGGCCTCCAGGGCGTTGCGTTGGCCGAGGATAAATCTGTTGTTGGAGGAAATTGCGGCTTCCCCAAGGTTGGCTATCTCGAACCTTGGTGTATGCTTGAAGGGCGCCGAGCCACCGCTAACACCCGTGTAGCTGTATTGAGGTTCGCTACGATGCGAACTCAGCTTTAGGGAGACCGATAACTGTGCGGAAGAATCAGTAGCCGGACCGGAAGATATGAGGTCATCGAAGACGTAGCTCGCATCGCCATTTCCCGAATAGCCATGTTGGAATTTTTGCCGGTCGCTCGCCGTCGGACCCCTAAGGTCTTGTTTGCTCAGTTGCGGAGCGCCGCCACCTTTTACGCCGAATTTGCCTGCGAATACCAGGGGATAATATATCCCTTCTGAAGGCTTCTCCGCGTACAGAGTTCCTCCAAGTTGTGTCCCCATTGCGATGCTGGCCACGACTTTGAGTCCAGTACTGCTGGGGCCTGTGGGAAATTCTTCGATATTCCTTAAAGATAAAGGATCCCCAGGTCCGAGCACGGCACTCTGTGGCCAAGTTAATGAAAACCCATTGTCCACCAGGTGCTTTCCGACCGGGTAGAGAATCTCCGGCCCGTAGACGGTGACTTCTTCGTTGAGAAATCGGATAACCTCGTCATGAACGAAAGATGGTGCGGGCGCATTATAATAGATGCCGCGAGCAGGGGCGGCTATCGATGCGGAATGAGGATGATAGTAACTGAAGCCAATATTTTTATCGGCTGCCCATTTCATTCGGGAAGCGGAGGTAATTGAGTCTTTAGAGCCAGACAAACGTTTAGTTGTTCCTCCTTCCAGGCCGGACGATATCCAGGCTAAAGTTCGCCCCATGCTGTTTGAGCTGATGGAGTTGCTGGTGACACGGCTTGCCCAGCTGGCGCGAGTCGCGATATCCAGAAATCCTGCTTCCTGTTCAGTTCTGGCAACCAAGGCCCCCGTTTCGGTTGACACATGTGCTTTCAGTTTGATGGACTTCGAAACACCGAGGATCGCATGAAGCTCCACATGCCCGTCGGAGTAACCGGATACGAACTGATGCCAGTCCGAGTTTTCTTTCAAGAAGTGGTAGGATCTGTTGCCCGATGCGAGTCGGTTCGAGTTGCGTACTTGGTACGAGGGCGCCTGGTTGCCAGCGCTGAGATTGATGAGTGTTCTGTCTTCTTTAGTCGTATCGGAAAACTTTTCAGCCATACCGTCTCCGGTCCGCCCGAATCCCTGGGTCAAAGTCACGGCCGATTCGCAATCAAATCTGAAGGAGTCGGAAAAATCCATGTATGTCGATTGGGCGGCAGGGTATGGAAAGTCGATTTTAAGGCTTATTCCTTCACCGACGGCGGCCTGTTTTACGCCGTCGGCATACATCTGGCAGCCATAGGTTGTCAAAGGATTTTCGAAGGTGATATTGCGGCCATATATCTGATCGGCAAACGTGGTTCCTATTCCCGAAAATTCCACTTTGAGGCGCATTCGATCTGGAATTTCGTCCAACTGAGTTCTGGACCGCACCTGGAACGGAAGGGTGGGAATGGTGTTTGACCTGTGTTTCTGGTCAATTTCGCGTCCGCCCAGAATGTCTTTAGACGTTAGTCGGCGTTGATCGTCTGATTCGTAAATTTCCGCAATTTGGTCGAGATACTTCGCAGCCAGCTCGTCCATTTTGCTCTCTATAATCCCCGCACCGATCTGAAAATTATTCGAAGCAGGGGAAATCAGAGCCGCGTCCAACCGGCTGCGCAGGTTCGAAGCGTCTTGGTTTAATGCGCTCTTGAGGTCTGGATGTGCCGATTTATAGGTAATCTTTTTGAATGAAGGATCGAGCTCAATTTCCTGTCCGCCGATATTCGCGGTTATCCAAATATGAACCAGGCTGGCGGAACTCAACGCACTTTCGTACGCACTTGATGCGCAATCAGCGGAGCTGATGCCATTAATTTTGCCCGGAATGCCTCCGCGAGAAAGAAGGTTGCATGCTTCCCGAGCAGTTGCGACGCCCGTCCAAGCAAAAAACTGGTCCGCCGAATACTCCGCCGTTCCCAGTACATACTTCGCCTGAATTCCTTTGACTCTCAATAGTTCCTTGAGGAGCTGGGCTTGATCGAAGGGTGTGCCCGATCTGTCCAGCACGGCACCCGTCCCGCCTTTTGACAGGCCGAAACGGAATTCCGGCATCATCTCGCTCGCAACCCATCCATAAGCAGTCGCCAGAAAACCTCTGGGACTTCCATCGGAAAGGCGTTCGACATGGTCGGCTGCGGCTTTGATATCCCAATTGTCCTGACGTTTCAAGAACGGGTCGCTCGTAACGCCCGAGCTTAGGCCAGGAAGAAAAGTCTCGGGAAAAACCAGGTCGGCCTTATCTGCAAGCTTGTACCCCGCGCCGACCAGCTTGGCCGGAGTCGGCGGCGGAAGCGGCTCCACATTGCCAACGTTAATAGATTTGGTTCCCGGAACTAAAGTACAAGTGTCCGTTGGTCCCGACAAGCAGTCATAGAGCCTGTAGGTATAGATACCTATGCCCCGAGTCAGGGAGATGGTGCCGCTCGGGCCGACGTTGATCGGCGACGCTGAAATGGTTGATTGATTGAGGTATTGAAAGCTCCCGTCATTCTTCTTTTCCTGAATCCGCGCGAATGTCCTGGCGCCAGACCAGCTTATGGAATAGGTACCTGTATCACGCGTCGCGGGAACGGTTAGTTGCTGCGCGTTGGCCGCTATCGAAACTGACAATGTCGTAAGTGCGAGCAGGTGCGCCACGGGCCCTTTGAGAAGCGCAGGGCGGGGCCACGTAAATTTGAAGTTCGACATAGTTATTCCACTGCTCTCGGATGTTGTTACCTTCGTGTTCATCTTCAGATCCCTTTGATCTCGTCCGATTGTGTCCGATTGTCTTCCGTATCGTATTGAAACCGCGAAACGCGACCATCGGTGGAGCCAGCTTCTATAAGTCGTCCTAAACCATCGTAAACAAAATTTTCTGTGATTGGCCCGGACTGCGTCGTCATTATCGGGGTCTCCAGCGGAGCCCCGCCGAAATCGACGAGATAGGCATATTGGCCGACCACTATATCGGACCGGGCATCGCGATTGACATCTGCCAAGCTGACTGGCTTGGATCGGTCATTCAGATTAGCGGCAGTATGAACAGGGACGCTGCCAACAACGATGGGAATGACATGTTCGTAGTTGTAGGACAGCACTAATGATGGCCGATCATCCAGACCGCGGAGCAATAGATGAATTTCCGGGCTGTTCGGATTGGTCCAGAGCAGAAAGTCAGAATTGAGCGCCAGCTTTTTCAGCGAGCTGTTTTGGGTTCTGGTGCTGATGTCTTCTCTGCTGAGTTGAGATGGCTCTGACTGAGAATATTCGGATCCGTCATAGAATATGGCAAAGCTCACACTGTTAAAAATGGGTAGGACGATGGGTACATCGCCGTGCAGAATGATAAATATAGGCACTTCGTGAAAATAAAAATCCTTCCAGCCGTCTCCGTTTATATCGCCATAATAGACATCGTATCGGGAATGATCGATTTCCAAAGAATTGGCCAGCGAACTCAAAATCGGCGAACCGAGAAGTCCGGATAAATAAAGAGCTTGCACGATTTTTCTCATAGTTTGCGTTCCAATGCGATTCGTCAAGGATGTCTATTCAATGCAAAAAGGAGGGTTTACGCATAGCCGGTCGAGAAACAGCGATTATTTGTATCGAAAATAGGTTGAAGAGGAGTTGATTTACTTCCTGCTACATCATTTTCCGGTCCTTCGATTTGAGTCTTGGATGATAGTTGTTCAATCGCCAAATTTCAAACAATTCTCGAAGCAGAACTGGATCGTTGCATCTGAAGGGCGGGAGGTGTATTTCAGTTATAAAAGCCCGGCTTTTGCCGCGACGATCCCTTTCAGAAAAAGCACCGAGGCGATAACGTCTGGCTGTGCCTCAATCAAACATATTCAAAATATTGCTGATCGTTTCCTTCCCCTTTTGTGCCACCTGCTCTTTGGTGGCGGTGCCGAAGCCTTCCATCACCAGGTCCTCTGCGGGAATCTCCTCGAGGAAGCGACTGGGGGTCGTTTCCATTTTTTCGCCGAATTGTTTGCGGCTGCCGGCCATGGTGAGGGTGAGGGTGCGCTGTGCGCGGGTGATGCCGACGTACATCAGGCGGCGCTCTTCTTCGATATTGTCTTCTTCAATGCTGGTGCGGTGCGGCAATAAATCTTCTTCCATGCCCACCATAAATACGTGGGGAAATTCCAATCCCTTGGACGCGTGCAGGGTCATCATCTGCACCCGGTCGCTTTCGTCTTCTTCCTGCTGCCGGTCCAATAAATCCATCAGCATCATTTTGGCGATGGCACTGGCGAGATTGGTTTGATCGTCTTTGTTTTGATCTTCGTTACGCTCCAGGGTTCGGCCGATGGATTCCACCAGGTACCACACGTTTTCCATGCGCTTTTCCGCCACCTTCGGGCTGCTGGCGTTTTGGTGCAGCCAGCCTTCGTAGTCCACGTCCTCGACCATTTCGCGAATCGCCGCAACCGGCTCCTGGGTGTGACAATTGTGCCGCACGCGTTCGAGCCAGGCGCAAAATTCTCGCACGCGGTCCAACCCCTTTTCCGGTAGCACGGCCTGTAGACCCACTTCCTGACAGGCGGCGAGTAAGCTGATTTCCCGCTCGGTGGCGTAACGGCCTAGTGCCTCCAGGGTGCCTGTGCCTATGGCGCGGCGCGGGGTGTTGATCACTCGCAAAAATGCATTGTCGTCGTCCGGGTTCACCAGCAGACGCAGCCACGACATCGCATCCTTCATTTCTGTGCGGGCAAAAAAACTGGTGCCGCCGCTGATGTTGTAGGGAATCTGATATTGCTGCAGTTTCACTTCCAGAAGACGCGACTGATGGTTGCCGCGATAGAGAATGGCAAAATCACGGAATCGACACTGGCGACGCAGGCGCTGATTGAGAATTTCGGTGGCGATCCGCTCGGCCTCCCCGTCTTCGTTGGGGCAGCGAATGACGCGCAGCGGCTCGCCCACACCCAGGTCGCTCCACAGGCGTTTGATAAATTCATGCGGATTGTGGGCGATGACCGCGTTGGCCACTTTTAATATGCGCGCGGTGGAACGGTAATTCTGTTCCAGCTTTACCACGTGCAGATTGGGAAAATCCTGCTTTAACAGACTGAGATTTTCCGGCCGCGCACCGCGCCAAGCGTAAATGCTCTGATCGTCGTCACCGACGACCGTCAATGTGCCGCGCTCGCCGACCAATTGTTTGACCAGCAGGTACTGACTGGTGTTGGTGTCCTGATACTCATCCACCAGCAGGTAGCGAATGCGATTTTGCCAGCGCTCCCGCACCTCCGGTCGCTCGGCAAAAAGCTCGGTGGGTAGACGAATCAGATCGTCAAAGTCCACCGCATTGTAGGCGTGCAGCGCCTGATTGTAGCGTTCGTAAATCAGCGCCCAGAGTTGCTCGCCTTCACTTGCCGCTTTGCTCAAGGCGTGGTGCGGCGTGATCTGGCCGCTTTTCCAGTTGGAAATCTGCTGCTGCAGCTGGTCCAGCAGATCGGTACTGGTATCGCCGTCGCGCAGCATCAATTCCTTGAGTAGGGCGCGGGCGTCTTCGCCGTCGAAAATGGAAAAGCCTTCCTTGAAGCCGAGAATTTTATGTTCGCGGCGGATGATATTGAGGCCGAGATTGTGGAAGGTGCTCACCGTCAACCCCGATGCCGCCTGGCCTTTGACCAGTTTGCCCACCCGCTCCTTCATTTCGCGGGCCGCCTTGTTGGTGAAGNNTTTTGCCGCTGCCGGCGCCGGCCAAGACCAGGCAGGGGCCATCGATGTAGCGCGCGGCTTCGGTTTGGCGGGCATTAAGTGAGTTCACGGAACAGACAACTGGACAAAGATTGGCCGGCGATTGTACGTGCTCGACGGCGGTCCTGGCAAAATCCTGGTTGGTCAGTCGTCGCCTACTTGGGCTCGACCTCAGGCACTGTCAGACTCTATGCGCAAACTCAGGGTTTTGGGAAAACCTTCCATGCGCGCCTCCAGGCGGTCCCCGGCTACCACGGGGCCCACGCCGGCCGGTGTGCCGGTGAAAATAAGGTCGCCAGGCTGCAGGGCGAGATAGCGGGAGAGATGTTGCAGCAGCTCCGGCACCGACCAGATCATGTCGCGCCAGTGGCCGCGCTGGACGATCTCCCCGTTGCGCTCGAGAGTCATGGTGCCGAACTGTTCCAAGTCGCTAAAGGTCCCCTGGGCGATAGCGGTGCAGGGCGCTGAGCCGTCAAAGCCTTTGGCGAGTTCCCAGGGGCGTCCCGCGGCCTTGGCCTCGCGTTGGATATCCCGGCAGGTCATATCCAATCCCAAACCAAAGCCCGCGACGCACTCCTGCGCCTGCTGCTCGTTCAAGTTCCGCCCCCCTTGGTCCAAGGCAACCAGCAGTTCCAACTCGTAGTGGACCTCTTTGGAGTAGTCGGGCAAAACGAATCTGCCGGCGCGCGCCAGAGCGGTGATTGGCTTAAAAAAGAAAAATGGCGGTTCGCGCTCCGGATCATGGCCCATCTCCCGGGCGTGGTCGGCGTAGTTGCGACCGATGCAGATGATGCGCACGGGACGGAAATATTCCCCGAGGGCGTCACCATCACTCAGGCGACAGCAGGGCAATTGGAATGGCATGAAGGCCTCCTGGTGTGACGGGCTTCGCGATTAGTGAAATTGTTAGCTTATATCAACGGCGGCACTCCTGCTGAGTTTCCGCCGGG
The DNA here is from genome assembly GCA_002432555.1 of Marinagarivorans sp. UBA5870. The sequence goes on along the minus strand of DJFO01000067.1, from coordinate 2,599 downwards.
GAGGTGACTACGCCTGGGGCGTCGACGCCCATGCGCAGCGGACGCAGGCACTGAATGAGTGCCTGTTTCCCAGCAGCAGTGATTCGTGAAAGTGGAGCGGTTGAAAATTAATCTTCTACCCCAGCGCCAAGATGAAAAAATAAATACGCTGGGGGGTTAAGAAAATATTGAAATTTGGGGAAAAAAATCGAGGTCAACATGGCGGGAAATTGGCAAATGAGCGCACGACGGCAATGTTCGGTCTCGCTGGTAAAAATTTAACCCAAATATAATTGCTCTGTGCGGTGGCGCCGGGAGCGCGAGTTCCGCTGTGTCGGTTACATTCTGTGGGGTTTGTGAACGCGTTATAACTTCGGGATTTTTTTTCAACCAAAAATCTTTTTGCGCGCGGGCTTCGGCTGAATTCGATTTGTGCCTGGGTTACACTCCCGCTGTCTTGATTTTGCGATTTCTAATCTCTACTGCCTGTGACGTTCCGCCGCAGCGGCAATGGATGTAGCGCCACTCGATCTCACAGGCTAATAATCCCATTCGAAAAGGTAGCCAAGTGAAAAAAATCCTTCCTCTGTGCGTGTTCCTGATGACCAGCAATTTATTGACCGGCTGCGGAGGTACCGTTAACAGCGGCTCGTCGTCCAGCAGTTCGAGCTCTTCTTCCAGTTCATCCAGTTCATCGAGCAGTTCCTCTTCGAGTGGGTCGTCTTCCAGTTCCTCAAGCTCGTCATCCAGTTCTTCGAGCAGCTCGTCTTCCAGTTCTTCGAGTTCATCCTCCAGTTCTTCGAGTTCATCCTCCAGCTCGTCGAGCAGCTCATCTTCCAGCTCTTCGAGTTCGTCCTCCAGCTCATCGAGCAGCTCGAGCAGTTCTTCATCGGGTGGCGATGTGACCCTGCCGCAAAGTAATTCCTACGCGGCACCGCGGGCGGACACGCCACCCATCGTCGACGGAAACATAGATGCGGTCTGGAGCGCGGCGCCGTGGCAGGCGGTGGACGTGCTTTGGCTAGGCGCACAGCAAGCTTATCCCAGCGCCGCGGACTACAGCGGCCGATTCAAGATTCTGTGGGATGAGGACCAAATTTACCTGTTGATGGATGTCACTGACGACGTGCTATTTGATCATCGTGCCGATCCGCTCTCCGAATATTGGGTCGATGATACGGTCGAGTTGTTTATCGACCCGGACAAGTCCGGCGGGGACCATCAATACAATAATTTCGCTAACGCTTGGGCCTACCATGTCAGTACCACCTACGACGTGGTCGACGCGGGTTTGGGCGGGGTGCAATTGTTCAACGACCATATTACGACCCAGCGCAAAAGCGAGGGCACTCGGCATATATGGGAAATGAGCATCCGAATTTACGACGACGGTTATAATTCTGACGATCCTGAAGGCAATGTGCCGGCCGCTCTGTCCGCCGGCAAAATCATGGGCTTTTCCGCGAGCTACATTGACAACGACAACAGCCTACCGTCGAGCAGCTACGAACGGGAAAGCATGATGGGCTCGGTGGACACCCAGGGACATAAAAATAACTTGGGGTACCAGAATGCGGACGTGTTCGGCAGCCTTGAGCTGGTTGAAACCGTCGATTGATATCTGCCAGTCAAATCTTCGGGCCTAAAAAATCCCCGCGGCTAAAATAGCCGCGGGAGATTACAGGGTCAGTCATCTTGCTGGCGGGCTTGCTTCGCCTCTTGGTCCCGCAATGCCTCGCGGATTTCATCCAGCACAGCCTCGACGTCCGCCGATTTTTCGGTGTCGGTAAAAGCACCCGTCAGAACCGTGTCGGGGTGCAATTCACCTTCCTCATAAAGGGCCCAAATTTCCTTCGCGTATTGCGTGTGCAAAATTTGTGGAGCGTACTGGCCGTAATAATCCCGCATTTTATTCACGTCGCGCTCCAGCATGCGACGGGTNNTTGTTGTTACCTGCCGCATCGACTGCCTGGGGTAAATCGATGATCACCGGGCCATAATCGTCGACCAGGATATTGAATTCCGACAGGTCGCCGTGCACCAGCCCGGCGCAGAGCATTCGCACTACGTACTGCATCACCACCGCGTGGTCTTCCAACGCCTGCTCCTCGGTGAGGAGCACGTCATTCAACCGCGGCGCTACATTGCCTTGGTCGTCGGTAACGAGCTCCATCAATAGAACACCGTCGTAACATCCATAGGGCTCGGGCACCCGTACGCCCGCTTTGGCGAGCCTGAAGAGCGCGTCGACTTCGGCGTTTTGCCAGGTGTCCTCTCGTTGCTGGCGACCGAAGCGGGAGCCTTTCTCAATGGCGCGGGCGCGGCGGCTATTGCGCACTTTGCGACCCTCCTGGTATTGCACTGCCTTTTTGAAGCTGCGCTGTTGCACGTCCTTGTAAACCTTGGCGCAGCGGATTTTGTCGCCACACCGTACCACGTAGATGGAGGCTTCTTTACCACTCATCAGCGGGTGGATCACCTCGTCGATGAGTCCGTCTTCTAAAAGGGGTAAGAGGCGGGGTGGAACTTTCATGGGCAGAATTCGGCTGTTTAGGGGATCGGGTATTCTAGTGAGGCGAGCCGGGGTCCGAAAGTGCTGGCGTTAGGGTCTCGCGGAGCT
>DJFO01000046.1 GCA_002432555.1 Marinagarivorans sp. UBA5870 | reverse complement strand
CCAGTGCCCGGTGCGCCGGCCCATATTCGATGCCGGCGGCCTCGAACAGCGCGTAAATGGTTGCCTGTGTCCAACTTGTCGCGGGTTCCCGTGGCAAGTTGCGTGTTAAATCGCCGCGGCTCCTAAACGAGGATGGTTTGCCTCGGTGCAAGGTCGCCCGAAAGCAGATGGATCGGCTGTCCTTCTGCCCGGTCAGCAGCGAGATTTTCAGTTGGGCCGGTTTTTCATTTTCCACACTTGAATTGGCCGCCTGGATTTCCACGTGGAGAGTCAGATCCTCGCCCCGGTAAACCACCGGCTGCAACCAGACCAGGTCCGCCAGGGAGACGGTTTGGCCAGCCGGCAATGAATCGCTGCCGAACCACATTTGGCATGCGGCGAGCCAGGCGAGCTCCACATAGACCGCGGCCGGTAAAATGGCCTGTCCCTGGATGCGATGATCCGTAAAGAAAAATTCCCGACCGGTGAAAGTCGTCGACCAGGCACGGGTAGTCGAAGCCTTGTCGAGCGCGACCCGGTCTGGCGCGACCCGGCCTTCCCCGTCGCTCACGGATCGCAGCTTTATGGCAAATCTGCGCTCCACCTCGGCGCCGTCGGTTGCGGCCTGCAGCTGCGACGCGAGCAGTGAAGCGGTTTCTGCGGAGAGACGCTTCGATTTTACTTCCTCACAAAGAAATTCCATGATGCTCATTGGGCTTACCTGTCGTCTAGAATTTTGGATGTTCTCGACAATGCCTCGCGCATATCGATAGCACCGTTTTCCAGCTCTTTAAAAACGTTAAAGAAGCGGTTTTGATTTTGCTCCAACACAACCGCGGGCGATTGGTTTTTGCTGCCGGCCTGCGCGCGCGCGTCATTATTTCCGGGCTCACGGCTGTTTTCGGGCTNNGAGCGGTAGCCGCGGGCAAAACTTTTAGCCAATGGCGCCGCCGGGCGAAGGGATAGGTCGGCAATGAAATGCGCCGCGGGAATCCGCCGTTTGCATAAAGCTGCGTCCAATCGACGTTAAGTCCATCTACCCAATAGCGCAGCAGGGATTGGTAATCACTGTCGACGACAGCGCTTGCCACTATGCGATGCCATTCCTCGGCGGGCTTCTGGCGCGCGAGGGCATCCTTCGCCTTTTTCGCCTTGCCCTGCAGGATTTCACCCTGCGTTCGCTCACCGGTGGTGATCTCCCGCTGGTGGGCGATCAACCCCAGGGTCGACCTGAGGCCGTCCAGGGTGGTGGCGACAAATCCCAGCCGATATTCCATGGCCTCGCGGCCGACCTGCAGAGTGAAGGCGATGCTGGCGAGGTCCGCCTGGGTCAACCCCGCGATTTCGATAAAACGCAGCAGATTGTCCGCCTGTTTGATCAACTGGATTTCGGATCTGGCCGAAAAAACCATGATGGCGGGCGCGGAATTACCACTCGAGGGATAGCCCCTGGCGGGTGCGACAAATTCCTCGACCACCAGGTGGGCATTGGCGCCGCCGGCGCCAAATGACGAGATCCCGGCCACGCGCGGTTTTGCATCCGCCGACGGCCAGGATTGCAGCGCTGTTTGCACGTGAAAGGGTGTGCGGCCGAAGGGAATTTTAGGGTTGAGTTCGCCGGCGTGGAGGCTCGGTACCAATTGGCGGTGTTTGAGTTGCAACAACACCTTGGCGAGCCCCGCAATACCCGCGGCGCTTTCGCAGTGGCCGATATTGGATTTCACGGAACCCAGAGCGCAATACTGCGGCGGCAACGACCTCACACCTTGCGCATTGGCAAACGCTTCGCTCAAGGCGCTGACTTCGATCGGATCCCCAAGATCGGTGCCCGTGCCGTGCGCTTCGATATAGCTGATATCGGCGGGGTGTATCTGCGCATTCGCCAGCGCATCGAGAATCACCTGCCGTTGAGCGCCGGGATTGGGTACGGTATAACCTTGGGTGTTGCCCCCGGCGTTAATGGCGGACCCGCGGATCAACCCGTAAATATGATCGCCATCCGCTATGGCTCGGGCCAGTGGCTTCAGCACCACCGCACCCACAGCTTCACCGTCGACAAACCCATCGGCACCCGCGCCAAAGGATTTGCATTCCGGTCCGGGGGTCAACATGGCCATGGACGAAAGCGCGATGTGATGGGTCGGATCGACAATAATATTGACCCCACCGGCAATCGCGGCAGTGCAAGCGCCGGAGAGCAAGCTCTCGCAGGCGAAATGGATCGCTATCAGAGAAGAAGAGCAAGCCGTGTCCAGTGCGATGCTCGGCCCCTGAAAATCCAGGCAATAAGAAACCCGGTTGGCAATCGACCAATAATTGGTGAGCATGTTGTAGGTGCTGTTCATAACACCGGCAAAAACGCCGACCTTACGTTTGGAACAGAGGGTCGCGGGGGTATAACCGGCGTCCTCCACCGCCGCATAGGCGGTTTCCAGGAACAATCGTTCCTGTGGATCCATCCGTTCGGCCTCGGCCGGTGAGATTTTGAAAAACAGGGAATCGAATTTATCCACGTCGGCGAGAAATCCACCCCAGCGGGAATAGGTCTTGCCCGCCGCGCCGCGCTCTTCGCTGTAATAATCCCGCCAGTCCCAACGAGCTTCCGGCACCTCCGTGATGCAATTCTTGCCAAGCTTCAAATTNNTCCCAGAAAGTTTGCAGATCGGGCGCCTGCGGGAAGCGGCCGGCCAGGCCCACTATGGCGATATCCTTGCCATAGCGGCTTTTTCCCACAGGGGGCGACTCCCGCTGAAATCCAGGTGACTCTTGTTGCAGTCC
>DJFO01000208.1:14167-20020 GCA_002432555.1 Marinagarivorans sp. UBA5870 | reverse complement strand
CCCCGTGCTTGCGCCGGGTGCGGCAACTGGAGGATGAGGGCATGATTCGCGGGTACGTGGCACTGCTCGACGCCCGCAAGCTGGGTTTGACCCTGATGTCCTTTATCCATATCAGCATGGACAAGCACACGCCGGAGCGTTTTGAAGCCTTTGAGAAAACCGTGGCCAGTTTCCCGGAGGTAATGGAATGCCACCTGATCACCGGTCAGACGGCGGACTATTTGTTGAAAGTCATAGTGACCGATATGGATGCCTACCAGCATTTTTTATTGCAAAAGCTCACGGGCATCAAAGGGGTGAGCGGCGTGCACTCATCGTTTGTTTTGAAATCGCCCCTGATCAAAACCTCCCTGCCGGTTTGATCTGTGGACCTAGGGCGGATGCCGCTAGGCGATCCGCCGGGCGGAAAAAAGTCAGCAAGATCCGGGTCGCCACTGAGGGCACCTTGCCGGATAATTTGTCCGTGATCCACTGAAGGTGAACTCCATGCTGCCTAGGTCAACATCCGATTACGACCGCGTTGCTTCTGCCATCGACTTCCTGGTTGAACACGCGGAGCGGCAACCGAGCCTGGCCGAGGTTGCCGCCCATTTGCGGTTGAGTCCCTTCCACGCTCAGCGGGTGTTCAGTCGCTGGGCCGGGGTGACGCCCAAACGGTTTCTCCAGGTGCTCACGGTGGAGCGGGCGAAACTCTTGCTGCGGCAGTCGGCTTCGCTGCTCGAAGCGGCGGACAACGTGGGGCTGAGCAGCGGCTCGCGTCTTTACGATCATTTTGTGCAGCTGGAGGCGGTAACGCCCGGGGAATTTAAAACAGGCGGCGCGGGCTTGACCATCGACTATGGGGTGCACGCCACGCCCTTCGGCCCGGCCTTTGCGGCCGTGACCGAACGAGGTATTTGTCGCCTGGCATTTTTGGCGGAAGAGGGGATAACCGCGCAGGTGGCCGAATTAGCGCGCGCGTGGCCGGCGGCGATATTACAGGAAAACCTCATCACCACAGGCCCGCTCGTAAAGGCCGTGTTCGACCGTGCCGCCGCGCCTGTGCAACCGCTTTCCCTCTGCGTGACCGGCACCAATTTCCAGATCAGTGTCTGGCGAGCGCTGCTGCGTATTCCCTCCGGCAATCTAGTGAGTTATCACCAAATTGCCCGGGCGATCGGCCGACCACAGGCGGCGCGGGCAGTGGGCAGCGCGGTAGGTGCAAACCCGGTTGCATTGCTGATTCCCTGCCACCGAGTCATCCAGCAGAGCGGCGCCTTGGGCGGCTACCGCTGGGGCAGCACCCGCAAACACGCGCTGCTCGCCTGGGAAATGGCGCAGATGGAGCCGCGCTGAACGCCGGCCCGGCACCTCATTCCTGCGCCCGCAAAAATTCCTCCACTTTGTCGACCATATCGGCGGACCCGAGATAAAGCGCGGTGCGCTGGTGCAATCCGCGCGGCGGGCAGTCGAGTATCGGCAACCCGGCGCCCGCCAGGGCCTTGCCGCCGGCCTGTTCCGCCAGAAACGCCATTGGATTGCCCTCGTACAACAAACGCAATTTGCCGTCCGGATAACGACTGGAAGTGGGGTAGAGGTAAACCCCGCCCTGGATCAAGTTGCGGTGGAAGTCGGCAACGAGGGAGCCAATGTAACGCGAGCTGTAAGGCCGCCGCGTCGCCGGGTCTTCCTCCTGGCAATATTTGATATAGCGCTTAACGCCCGCGGGAAATCGCGCATAGGTGCCTTCGTTGATCGAATAAGTCGCTCCCGCCCGCGGAAAGCGCATATCGGGATGTGACAAACAGAACAAGCCGACCGAGGGGTCATAGGTAAATCCGTTCACGCCCCGCCCGGTGGAATACACCAGCATGGTCGACGAGCCGTAGATGATGTACCCCGCCGCCACTTGGGCCCGCCCGAGTTGCAGGAAGTCGGCGAGGGTAACCGGGGTTCCGAGCGGGGACACGCGGCGGTAAATGGAAAAAATGGTTCCGACGGATACGTTGACATCGATATTCGAAGACCCGTCCAGCGGATCTATGAGCACCACGTATTTCGCTTGTTGGTCCGCGAACGCGACAAAATCCTCCTCTTCCTCGGAGGCCAGACCGCAGACCACACCGCGTGAAGCCAAGGCGGTTTTGAATACTTCATTGGTGAGCACATCCAGTTTTTGCTGTGCCTCGCCCTGGGCATTGGTGGTGCCGGTGGCGCCGGCGATATTGGCGAGGCCGGCTTTATTAATTTCGCGGTTGACGATCTTGGCGGCGAGGCACAGGGCGGAAAACAGCGCGGAAAATTCGCCGGTCGCTTGGGGATAATCCATTTGGCGTTCGACGACAAATTCGCTCAAGGTATTGAAAGTCATAAAAGTGGCCGGCAGTGGTTCAGGACAGTGACTACTGTGCAGCACCGGCGGTTGCTGGGCAACCGGAATTCCAAGCGCGCGGCGCCGCCTTCCTCCTGTGTTAGCATAGCCCGCCGGTTTTCCGTGCCGGCATAGCGCACTCACCATAACAACCGAAACGGGGGATAAATCTTTGTTTTTCACTCAGCGAATACGCTTGGACCGCAAGCTTGCGGCCGCCGCCCTGGGGGCGGGCATGGCTTTTGTCATAGGGTGTCAGTCTACAGCCGGATCCGGGGAGGCAAACAGCGTGAAGCAGACAACCATCGAATTGGTGGTGGGAACCTATAACCAGAAGGGCAGTGAAGGCATCTACGGTCTAACCTACGACCCGGCCTCCGGCGCCCTCGGCGCACCTAAACTCTTGGCCCGGGCGGACAACCCATCTTTCTTGAGCGCGGGGCGGCAAGGCCGGCTCTATGCCGTTGCCGAAATCGGCGCGGGAAGCCTGGATACTTATGCCCTAGGCGCGGACGGCGCGCTTGCCAAACTCGCCAGCGCCCCGACGCTCGGGGCGTCGCCCTGCCATATAGGCGTCAGCCCCGACGGAAGTTTTGTCGCCACCGCAAATTATATGGGCGGCAATGTGTCCATTTTCAAAGTGGATGCGCAAGGCGTGGCGCAAGCGCCGCCCCAAGTCCTGCAGCACATGGGCAAGGGCCCTAATCCGGATCGCCAGGAGGCCCCACACGCGCACTGGGTGCAGTGGGACCCGAGCCAGCAGTTTATCTATGCGGTTGACTTGGGGATCGACGAGATTAAAGTTTATCCCTTCCACCGCGAAACCGGCCGGGCGGGTGCGGCAGCCTCCGCCCTGAAGCTACAACCGGGGGACGGGCCGCGCCACATGTTCTTTCACCCGCGACTGCCCCTCGTCTACGTGCTGAATGAACTGAGCAATACGATTACTGTTGCTCGGCGCAGTGCCAACGGCAGCCTCGATCAAATCCAGCGAGTGAACTTGTTGCCGGACGATTTTAAAGCGCACAGCCAGGCCGCCCATATCCATGTGACGGCGGATGGCAAGCACCTCTACGCGTCCAACCGCGGCCACGACAGTATCGCGGTCTTCAGCGTAGGCGAGGACGGTAATCTGAGCCTGGTGGAAATCGAACCGGTGCTCGGCAAATGGCCGCGTAATTTCTTGGTGCTCGAGGATGCCCGCGCGCTCTTGGTCGCCAATCAGGAGAGCCATAATATAGTCGGCTTCAAAATTGCCGCGGACGGCAGTCTCAGTCCGAGTGGCACGCAAGTGGAACTGCCCCAGGCCACCTATATCGGCCGTCTGCCTTAGCCCTGTCCCACGGGCGGCGTTGCCGCCGCCCGGTCTTCTGCCCGCCTCGCCACCGCCCACATTTGTTTTAATTATGTCTCGTGCCGATCTGCTTGTGGTCTTTCTGCCAGAATTTGCGCCGCCCGCGACTTAGCCCGGGTTGGTCGAGGCGCGCGGGAGCGACTATGGTTAAGGGAATGAATCATGTACGACTTTGGGTATGAGCGAAACTTTGCCGTGGGTGATGTTTTTGTTTTACATCACCGGTGGGTATCTTTTGGTCGCTGGGGTTACCGCGGGGGCCGTGGCGGCTGTCTCGCGATCGCTGCAAAACCGTTTCGGTTATGGGGCGCTTGCGCTGCTGGGGTTGACGGGTGCCGGCTATCAACTGGCCACCGCCTATTACTACCAGACCCCGCTGGAAACCTCCGCCATCTCGGCGCTGCGCTGGCAGATGGATTGCGCCTCCCTGCTGGTACTCGCCACCGGCTTTTATTTTGCCGTGCAGAGTTACCGCGGGCGCGTACCCGATAATCTTCTGTTTCTTTTCGCGCTCGGCGCGCTCTTGTTGATCGTCGCCAATCGCACTTCCGCTTTTTCACTGCATTTTGTCGACGTGCCGGACTTGCAAAAGGAGCCACATGCGTGGCTGCCGGGATTTGGTTATTTGCGCGGACAGCCCGGCGGCGGGGCGTGGGTCTGGCACTGTGTCGCCCTGGCGGCTCTCGGCGGTGCGCTCTGGTGGAATTTCGCCAACCGGCGCACAGCCGGTCCGCGCCGGGCGGTAACGCTCGGCCTTTTCCTGGTGTTGATGCTGGTTGCTGTGTTGACCGGCCTCGCGCTGGACAGCGGGCTGTGGCACGGCCTTTACCTGCTCGGGTTTGCGGTCAGCGGGTTTGTTTTGTGGGTCTCCATAGGGCTCGCCGTGGACGCCGCGCGCAGCAGCCGCAAGCTCAAGGTGCGCGAGCAGGAAATGGAAGGCGAAGTGCGCCAGAGGCGCAAAGCGGAGGATAAACTCGAGCGGCTTTCGCAAGTTTTCATGCAGGCACCCAGTGCGACCCACATAGTGGATCTCGCCGGCAAAACCCTGCAGGTCAACGAGGAGAGTGTCCGCCTCTTGCGGCGCGACGTGAGCGCGCCGCCGAGGGTGAATTTCATAGCGGTGCTTGCGCACCTGGGCGTCGATAAAACGCAGCTATTGGCCGATTTGGCGGAAGGCAAGGTGCGTGAGTTTGGCCCTTATTTTTTTTCCGCCGGCATGCCCGTGGATTCTCTTTACCTGGTGCGCGACGCCTGGTTGCAGTTCAAGCTCTACCCCATATTCACTCAGCAGCACGAATTGCGGGAATTTGTCGTGCGGCTGGAAGATGTCAGTGAGCGCCAATTTGTCGAGAACGCCATCAAGACAATTTCTATGGCGGTTTCCACCGAAACTGGCCACGCTTTTTTCAATCAGCTCGCCATTCACCTGGCGCGTTTGCTCAGTAAAAAGTACGTTTATATCGGCCTGAAAAAAGTCCACGGGGGCCGTTTGACCATTGAAACCCTGGCGGCGGCTGTCGACGGGGAACTGGTGGGCAATTTCCACTTCGAGCTGGCAAATTCGCCATCGGAAAAGGCCTTGAATCTGGGTGAGTACGCACTGCCGCGGCAAATATTGCGGGAATTTTCCGACAATCCCATGTTGCGCGATCTCGGGGTTCAGAGTTTTGTGGGCGCGGCAATCGTGGACGCGGAGAAAAATTCAATTGGACTGATCGCGGTGCTCGACAACAAGCCGATGGACCACGTGCGGCAGATGCAGGAAATCGTGCAGATTTTCGTTTCTCGCGCCGGCACCGAACTGCACCGTCTGGGGGCGGAGCAGAAAATCCGCAAAATGGCCTACGAGGATTCACTCACGGGGCTGCCCAATCGTTCGGCGTTGAGCGAACACGTTTTGCGCCTGCTCAGCGCCGCCCCGGCGGTACCCGGCGCATTTATTCAAGTGGACCTGGACCACTTCAAGACCATCAACGACGCCCTCGGCCACGANNGGCGGGGATGAATTCGCGGTGGTGTTGAATCAGCTGGGAGAGGAACCTGAGGCGCACCTGGAGCGGACCACCGCGCAGTTGACGCACCTGATGGAACAACCGGTCCAGGTCGGCGATCACCTGCTGGATTTGGGCTGTACCATCGGCGTGGTTTT
>DJFO01000208.1:0-14105 GCA_002432555.1 Marinagarivorans sp. UBA5870 | reverse complement strand
TTCACGCCGGAGATGCGCGACTCGGTCAGCCACCGGCTGGCCGTGGAAAATGGCCTGCGCGCGGCGCTGCAAAACAATGAATTGTTTCTGTTTTATCAACCGCAGGTGGACGGTTCCGGCAATTTGATGGGCGCCGAAGCCTTGATCCGCTGGNNGCGCCACCCGGAGCAGGGTTGGATCCCGCCCATGACATTTATTCCGGTGGCGGAGGAAACGGGTTTAATCAACCTGGTGGGACAGTGGGTGCTCGAAGCGGCTCTCAAAGATCACAATCGCTGGACGGAAAACAAGATTCCCTTCTCCGGTCACCTGTCCATCAACGTCTCACCCTGGCAGTTCGCCCGCCCGGACTTTGTGCAGAGCACTATAGACGCGATAGAGCAGTTGCTGGTGCCGCCCAGTCACATCACCCTCGAGGTGACCGAAAGCGCCCTGTTGACGGACATCCAGGACACCATCGCGAAACTGAGCCAGTTGCGGCGTTTCGGCGTGACCATTGCTCTCGACGATTTCGGCACCGGCNNCCGCTCGATATTCTCAAGATCGACAAAGCTTTTGTGGACGCTTTGGAGACTAATGCCCATGAGCCCCTGGTGGAATCCATGATCGCCATTGGTCGCAACATGGGCCTGCAGGTGGTCGCCGAGGGGGTGGAAACGGAAATTCAACTGGAACGCCTCAAAACGCTCGGCTGCAACGTATTTCAGGGGTATCTATTCTCTCGGCCCCTGGCGGAGGAACAATTTGTCGAGNNGGTTGCGGCGGCAGGGCGCCCCCTGGCGGGGCGTACCGCAGGATAAGTTGGGCCGCGGCTGAACGACCGGCAGATTTATTTGTGTTTAAATTTGTTGTCCAGATAACCCATGATAAAAGCGGAGCCGACAAAGGTGAGGTGCAAGATCACGTACCACATCAGCTTGTCATCATCGATATTGGTCACATCCATAAAAATTTTCAGCAGGTGAATCGACGAGATAGCGACTATAGAGGCCGCGATCTTGCCCTTCAGGGATGAGGAATCCATCTTGCCCAGCCAGCTCAATTTATCGCTTTCGCCTTCCAGGTCCAGCTGCGAAACGAAATTCTCGTAGCCACTCATCATCACCATTACGATCAGGCCGCCGACCATAGCCATATCGATCAGCGACAGCACGCTGAGGATCATTTTTGCCTCGCTAATTGCCAGCACATCCAAGAGCAGATGCGCCGCCTCCTGGAAAAATTTGACGATTAGGACCACCAGTGCGACGGCGAGGCCGAGGTAAATGGGGGCGAGCAGCCAGCGGGCACGGTAGAGAGCTTGTTCGATCAGTTTTTCCATGAGAGGCACAACAAAAGAGGTGGATGAATAGAGGCGGCGCAGTCGCGCAGGGAGGGCGAATTCTAATAAGCCCAACGCGGCGAGCGCAAGGGCGAGACCGGCCTTAAGATATCGCGGATGATTTCAGGTTCAACAACGGGTGGCGTTTGCGCCCTGCAAATTTGCCACGGCCTTGCACCGAATCTCTCACCCCAACGGGGACACGCGGCATCCGGCAATCGAAAACCCCCAACCGCGCCCGTTGGGGGCGCCCTTGCGCCGAGGCTGCGGTATTTTTAGATTAATTTCAGGCGATACGGGCACCCGCGCGGGGTGCCCGTACGAAGAAACGCGGTACCCAGGACTCGAAAAAATGCCCGACCGCGTCCGTAGGGGCGACCCTTACGGTCGCCCGTTGCCACCAAGGCTGCGGTGTTTAAATCGCAGGTCGAACACGACACGGACACCCGCGAGGAATGCTCCTACAGAGCCCCAGTTCGTTTGATTTCCCAATAGTGATTCGCCAGCGCCGAGGCGAGCTCACGCGGCAGGCAGTCCAGCGCGAGAATGCCGCTCGCTTGCAACTTTTTATGGGCGGCGCTGCGGTGTTGGAGATAGGCCACGGTGCCCGCGTAGGTCGCCGCATCGTCGAAGTTGCCCACGGGGCGGCGCAAGGTTTCATCCAACACCGTTTCACGCAGATTTGCCACAGTCACCAAGTGGCGCTGCTGCAGCTGGCGCACGGCCAGCAGCAGTTCATCCAGGTCCTCGTCGCGGGAATTGGTAACCACGAGGATCAGAGAGCGCTTGCGCTGCAATTGGCTCAGCCTCTCCGCAGCCGCGAGATAATCCGGCGCACAGTTGCCCACCTGCAGATCGTAAAGACCGTTGAGAATTACCCGGGNNTCTGCGGGCTGATCCAGCGGTGGCTATCGCCGAAGCTCATAACCCCAACACTGTCGCCTTGTCGCAGGGCGACGTAGCTGACCAAAATGCTCGCATTGAGCGCGTGATCGAAATGCGCCAGGTCATCGTCCTTCGCGCGCATGCGCCGACCGCTGTCGATCAGGAGTATGACGGTCTGGTCGCGCTCATCCTGGTATTCCTTGGAAATCAGCTGGCGGCGCCGGGCCGAGGTTTTCCAGTGGATCTGGCGCAGGCTGTCGCCGCGCCGAAATTCGCGCAGTTGGTGAAAATCGAGCCCCTGGCCGCGGCGGCTCTTCGGGCGGATGCCCAACTGACTGATGTGATTCTCCGCGGCCAAAACGCTGTAAGCACCTATGGCGGCAAAGTCGGGATAAACCTTGGTGCTGCTCGCCACCGGCAACTGATACTGCGTGGTCGAGAGACCGAGCGGCGAGGGCACGCGCAGGTAACAAACCGCCAGGTGCAAGGGGCCGCGTGCCAGCGGCCGCAGCCGGTAGGTGCGAGTGGTCGCTTGCCCCGGTCGCAGGGGCACAAGCGCCCGGGCGCCCTCGGTGACTACCCTTGTGTCGACCCCGTCGAACAGCTCGACTTCCAGGGCACGGGTAAAACGGTGGTGAATCGTCAGACGCACTTCGGTCCATTGGTTGAGCGCCAGGCCGCTGGCGAGCTGCCGCTCCACCTGCACCTGGGGTTGGCGCCTTGCCGCGAGCCAGTCGGCCGACCCGAGCAGGAGCAGCGTGATCGCGAGAATCGCGGGCGTCTCCGGCGGCCAAAAGGGCGGCAGCCAATCGGCAAAGAGCCGCAAGCCAAAAGCGGCGAGCCCCAGGGCGGCGAGCAGAATGACGAGTTTTCCGCTGGGAAACCAGCGTCGGGCGAGTCCTTCTTCAGTCACTGGCGCGGCGCACCTATGCTCTGACAGATATCCGTCAACACCTGGTCCACCGGCACCCCCTCGATTTCCAGCTCTGCGGCGAGCAGCAGGCGATGGCGCAGGGCGGGCAGGGCGACCGCCTTGACGTCGTCCGGGGTCACGAAACTGCTGTTATGGATCAGGGCGTAGGCGCGTGCCGCGTTCAAGAGCGCGATGCTCGCCCGCGGTCCGGCCCCGCGCGAAACGCCCGGCCAGTCGCGGGTCGCCCGCGCGATGCGGACTATGTATTCCACGATCGCGGGATCCACCGTGATCTGCTGCGTGATTCGTTGCAGGGCGAGCACCTCGCCGCTCGTCAGCAGCGGACGAGGGGCGCCCGCGCTGGGATTCACCGCGGGGTTGCCCGGGCCGGTCGCAGTTGATCCAGTCAAGCTTGAGCCGGCCGCACCTGATCTGGCCGCACCTGGTCCGGCCGCATCTAATCCGGCCGAACCTGGTCCGGCTGAGCCTAAGCCGGCCGCACCTAATCCCNNCGGCCGCACCTAATCCGGCCGAACACATCTGCAGCAGCATGGATTCTTCGTCGCGCTGGGCGGGGTAGCGGATCAGTACCTTCAGCATGAAGCGGTCGAGCTCCGCCTCGGGCAGGGGATAGGTGCCCTCTTGTTCAATAGGATTCTGCGTGGCGAGCACCATGAAGGGGGTGTCCACCGGGTAGGACGCGCCTTCGATGGTGATTTGGCCCTCCTGCATGACCTCCAGCAGGGCCGCTTGAGTCTTCGCCGGCGCCCGATTAATTTCATCGGCCAACAGCAGGTTGGTGAAGGCCGGGCCGGGGCGAATTTCGAATTCCTGGGTCTTCATGTTGAACATGGCGTGGCCGGTGACATCGCTCGGCATGAGGTCCGGCGTGAATTGGATGCGCGCAAAGCGGCCGCCAAACGAGCCGGCCAAGGTGCGCACCAGTAGAGTCTTTCCCAGCCCCGGCACGCCTTCGATCAGAACGTGGCCGCGCGCAAGCAGCGCGACAAGCACCTGCTCCACAACCGAGTTCTGGCCTATGACCGTGCGCTGGATTTCGGCCTGCAGCTGCCGCACCTGCTGGTGCGCCTGGTCGAGAAGGGCGGCGGGGTCGGCGGTGAGGCCGGTGGTCGGAGAGTCGATCATAGGGGGTTCCTTAGAGGGTGTTCCTTAAATGTTGAAGGCGCTGGACTGCCTCGACGAACAGTGGATCGGGCAGCGGCAATTCTCGGAAGAGGGCCAGTTGCACGTCCGCGGCGGCCATGCCGCTGAGCTTGCTGACCGTCTCGATCTGTTCCGTCCGCGTGAGGCGCCGAAACCCCGGTTGCCGCAGTCGCAGCCGGTGCCAGAGTTCATCCCGCAGGGTTTCCACCAATGTACTGCTGCCCTGATGTCGCAGCGTGAACTGCGCAGTGGCTTGGATGTGGTCGAGAAATTGCCGCCGGCCGATCCGCGTTACAGGGAACACAGGTCCGAAACGCGGTACCCGGTACCAGAGCCAGGCGGCAAGCGCTGCCAAAAACGCCGCGCAACCCAGGGGGGAGAGCTGCCATAGATAGCCCCAGAAGCTTGGGCCATCGGTGTTGACCACCAGCCAGACTTTGTCGGCCTCGCGCAGCAATTGCCAAAAGACATAGGCGTTGTCTTGGCAGTGGATGTTGTCGTTGTCCAGCGCCGTCATGGATGGCAGAGCGTAAATGTCCCCCGCCCCGAGTCGCTGATGCGCGAGGAAAACTTGCTCGTCGTAGGCGGCAAGCGCGCGGGAACTTTCGTTCAGCTGTGTGAAGGCGACGCCCGAGCCCATTTCCAGCATCAGGTTCGCGTGGGGCTCGAGGTCGAGACGAACCGGCACAGCGACATAGGTCCAACTGCATATTTCTTGCGGCTTCTCATCCGCGTTTGTCGCAGGCCCAGCCGGTGCCGGTGGAGGCGTCGGGGCGGCCTGCTCTAAGGGCGCCTCCGCTGCCTCTTCTTCCGCCGTTTCCAGCAGGTCCCAGTCGTCGCCCGTCAAGGCGAGGCCGAGACGGTCGAGCAGCGGGTCGGCCCGGTTATTTGCGGTAAAAAATGGATTGTCCGCCGCTGCGACAAGCCGGCCGCCCTCTTCCACCCACCGCCACAGGGCGTCGACCTGTGTTGCGCGCAGGCTGTGAGCCGTATTCAGCAGCACGAGGGCGTCGCCCGGGGGGATCGGTTGCTGTTCCAAGCGCAGCTGTTCCAAGCCGGCGAAACCGCGCACCAGCGCGACCGGTATGTTGCGCTGTTCCAGGAGGCGTTGGAGGGCGAGCACCGGATTTTGCCGAGCCTCGGCGGTTGGGCCGTGGTCGACCAACCGGGTTGTCCATTCCAGTCCGCGATACCAGAACACCAACAGTGCGCCCACAGCGAGTAACAGCAGGACTATGGCCAGGCGATGCACTTTAAGCATGCGCGGCGTCCGCCCAGCTCCGGCTCCAGTCCCGGCAGAGCTTTAGGCCCAGCTCGGACGGCGGAGCCCGGTGCCCGTAGGCCAATTGCCGCCACAGCCCGGTCACTTCCGCAAAATAGGCGAGCGCCGGTTGCGGCAGGGCGAGTTCTTGCTCCAGACCGCGGGCCAGCTGAAGGCACTCGAGTTCCGTGGAGCCGTCGCGCAGGGGAACACCCCGCTGCAGTAGCTCACTCAAGCTGGCGCGGTACAGCAGCGCCAGCGCCTGACGGTATTGGTCGGATTGCCATAAGACGAGGGCCGCTGCCCCCACATCCGCCGGCAGGGAATCGCGGCTCACCGCCAAACCGAACAGTGTTGAGGTCTGATAGGCGCGGGTGCGGCGCCGCGGCGCGCGACGGAATCGCTCGAGCCATCTCCGATAGTTGAGTGCGGCCCAGACCACCAGTGCGAGAACCAACGCCCAGAGCAGTATTTCGGCGAGGCCGGCCAGGCGCTGCAAGAGTTTCCCGAGGTCGCTAAAGAATTTCAGGCCATCGAAGCTAAGCGGTTTTTTGGCCGGTTTACGCTCCGCCCGCTGCAAGGTTTTTTCGACTTCCATCTGGTGAAAATCCGGCCCTTCCTTGATCGCGCGAATCTGCTCGCGCACGGCCGCACGCTCCGCTGCGGCATCCGCTTGCGCTTTCGGTACAACCGGCGGTGCCAACTGGAACAGGGCGAGGCCGACGAGCAGCGCTAGGGTCGGCAGGCCACGCTTCTGTGCCATGCGCTTGAACGCAATTTCTAGGTCCCAGCCTTCGAGCTTTACCCGGCGATTGAGATAAAGAGAAAATCCACAGGCGACAAATAGGGGACCCACCACTGCCATTGCGATGTAAGTGAACAAGGTCATGAGCACGGCGCCCGGTCGGCTGGTAAACCAAAAATCGATAGACCAAATATCAAAATTCATTTCGCTCGGAATGAAAAGCTGGAGAACTGCGGCGCAGGCGAGGGCGACGAAAGATTCCAGGTGCACTCCGATGACGGTTAGCCAGGTGGCCGGGGCGCTGTCGTCCCGGTGCAGAACATTGAGACGAGCGCGCCGGGCACTGCCCGCGAGACCCTCCAGTTGGATGACCGGCAGGTCCATGGAGCGGCTAAAACTCAGGCGCCGCCAGGTAAGGCTCGGCAGCCACTGCCGGAGCGTTAGGCGCGGCAGGGCGCGCAGCACATCCCCGCTCCGCAGCTGAACGCCGAATACCCCCTGGCTCAGAATCATCAAGAGGGGCCGCTCGAACAGCGGTTTGAGCCACCAAAGGCTGGCGGATACCATCCACAGATGTTCGGTGGGCACCAGCGCCGCCGCGACCAACCAAGGCAGGGTGAGCAGCAGCCACACCCGCTGAAGTTGCCACCACCAGTGCCGCGCCATCAGCAGGCCCAGATCAACGGCCTCCCAGTCGCGGCGCGGGCGTATGGCAATCTGCAACTGTTCCAGATTCATCGGCCGGGCTCCGGTCGGGCGCGGCCACCGCCAATGAAATACCCCAGTACCAGGGTCCACAGCAGAGCGCCTACGGTATATTTTTGCCAGGCAACGAAACTGTTATTGGACGACCAGAAGGCTTCGACAAACGCGGCGATCAGTAACATCAAAACCGCGCCGTAAACCAATTGGATGGCCGTGCCCGACGCCGCGCGCAGGGAGTCTGGTCGAGTCAGCTGACCGGGCACCAGCAGGCTGTAGCCGAGTTTCAGGCCGGCCGCGCCAGCGAGAACTATGGCGGAAAGTTCGAAGCTGCTGTGGCCGACCACAAATGTGTAAAAGGGAGTGGTGGACCCCGCGTTGCCGAGGTGTGCGGCGACCGCGCCGATCAGCGCGCCGTTGTAGAGGAGGAAAAAGCCGGAGCCCGCACCAAAGAGCAGCCCGCCCGCAAAAGTGCGGAAGGCGACGGAGATATTGTTGTAGATGTAGAATCCGAACATACTCCAGTTGGTGTCGGCGTCCCGGGCGGCGCCGAGGATCCGATTCGCCGGGTCGAACATAGCCTCCGTCTCCGCCGCTTGGGCGGGCGCCAGCACCAGGTAGATCAACTCGGGCTGCAGGGTGATACCGACCCAAAACCCGAGCAGGGGACCGACGAACAACAGAGTCGACCAGAAGATCGCCCGCCACTCCTGCCGGACGAGCGCAGGAAAGTCGCGCACCACGAACTGCAGCAACTGCTCGAGCACAAGGTGTCGGCGCCGGTAGAGTTGCTGGTGGGCGCGCACCACGAGATCGTCGAGGTGATCCACGAGATAGCTGCTGTATTGGCGTTCCTTCGCGAGGGCATGCAGGTGGCACACTCGGCGAAACAGCGGGGCAAATTGCTGGCAGTCCCCCGCCTCCGATCGGTGCCCGCGTTCGAGGGCGTTCAACAGCCGCTCGAGGGTCCGCCAGGTTGGGCCGTGCAGCTGTTCAAACGCGATCTGCTTCATCGCGGCTCCTTAGCCGCGTGCGCTTTAGCCGAGGGCGCGTTAGCCGCGGGTGCGCGACGACCGACAATGTGATTTGCCATCTGCTTGATGGCGAGCACGGCTTCTGTCGGAGTGACTATCGGAGTGACTAAGGGGCTAAGGATCTGCGCAAGTTCTGCCTGGCGCGCCGCGCTCATGGTTGCACTGCGCTGGGCGAACGCGAGTAGAAAACGCTGCTCGTCCGTGCTGAAGCCATCGGGAACCGGCCGGCTGCCGACCGCCTCCAGAACAGGCTCGGGACGCACAGGATTGGTGTATACCACCAGCGTGCCGGCAGCCAGGTCACCCAGCCGCTGGAAACGGCGGTTACAGAGACTCGCCACTATGCCGGCGACGTAAAAAGCGGGCAGGAAATCCACCGCGCGCAGCAGATTGCGGATCAGCGAGCCCGCGAAATCGATCGGCGTACCGTCGTCATTGATCACTTTAAGCTTCATCGCCTTCTTGCCAGGCGTCTGGCCACCGCGCCAGACTTCGAAAACCACGGGATAAAACCATTCCAGGAGAAAGTAGAGGACCAGGGTAAGGCCCCAGCCCAGACCGCTGTGGCGCAAGGTCATGGAAATTAAAAACACCGCCGCACCGCGCACCAGCCAATCGATGGTATAGGCGAGACTGCGGATCCAGAAACTGGCGGGATACAATGGCAGATCCGTTCCCTCGGGCGTTTCGAGGGTCAGACGGGTATCAATGATCGGGCGCGTTTCCATAGAGGGGGACGGACTTCCTTGGAAGATCGGGTTGCATGGACCTTGTTGGATGATAGAGCCCAATACCCCCGAGTTCAAATCCGCTCCTGCCGCGGCGGGCGGCCGGGGGCTATACTTGCTCCCAAGCCTTTCACTTTCACTGCAAGGCGCTGAATGAATAATAACAACCTCCGGCCGCGCTCCTTGCGCGTGACCGCTGTTATGGCTCTGTGGCTGCTTTGCTGGATCGGATTTTTCGCTCCGGCGCGCGCCGCGCTGCCTATTCGTTTTCAGCACCTGCTCGCCGGGGAACGTCTCGGCGAGACCGACAACATCAATGCGATTACGGCCATTATTCAGGACGCCACCGGGTTTATGTGGTTCGGCGGGGAGGGTGGTCTTGCGCGCTTCAATGGCGAGACATTTGAAATCTTCCAGTCCGATCCCGGCCGACCTGGGTCTCTCAGCGGCAACTATGTCTGGGATCTGGCCCGCGACCGGGACGGTGTCCTGTGGATCGCGACCGCCCAGGGACTCAATCGCTATAACCCTGCCACCCACGACTTCAGTCATTTCAACAGCCACCAACCAGGCCCGGGGGTGGTGCCGGGAGAGGGACTGGGCAGCGATGTGCTGTTCAGCCTGGCAGTGGCGCCGGACAATAGCCTCTACCTCGCTTCCGCCCGCGGTCTTTACCGCCTCAACCCGGCGCGTGACCGGTTCGAGTGGCTGCCCGAATTTCGCAACCTCTATGTTCGCAAAGTGTATGTCGATCCGGAGGGCGGGCTTTGGATCGGCACTTCCGACCGCGGTCTGTTCTTTCGCGACGCCGCCACGGGCGCTTTCCGCTCCTGGGTGCACAATGCCGAGAATCCCGCCTCGCTGCCGCACAACTACGTGCGCGCAATCGGCCAGGATGCCGCCGGCCAATTGTGGGTGGGCACCCTCGGCGGCGGTGTGGCCCGGCTCGAGGCCACCGGGCAGTTCCGCCGCTACGCCCACGACCCTGTGAACCCAGACAGCATCAGCAGCAACAGCATTTGGGATCTGCACTTGGACAAAAACGGGAGTTTTTGGGTGGCCACCGACCCGGGGGGCCTCGCCCTTTACGATCCGGTGGCGGATCGTTTTCACCGATATATCCACGACCCGTACCTCGCCAGCTCCCTCAGTTCCAACCGGGTGCGCGCGATTTACGACGACCATATGGGCGATCTGTGGATCGGTCTATTCCCCGCGGGTGTGGATTATTTTGACAAGTCGACAGCCCTCTTCACGAACTACACGGCCGTGCCGCACGATCCGCACTCCCTCAGCCACGGCAGTGTCCTGCGGTTCCTCGCCGCGGCGGACGGTGCGGTCTGGGTAGGCACGGAAGGCGGGCTCAACCTCTTCAATCCGGAAACGCGCACTTTCCGCCGCTACCTGGCGGACCCCCAGGATCCCGATGGGCTGCGGGCCAACGCTGTACTCTCCTTGGCAAACGACCCCGGCGGCGACCTCTGGGTGGGAACCTGGGCCGGCGGTCTGCACCGGTTAAATGTGCAGGCCGGCGAGTTTCGCCATTTCGGCGAGGAACACGGTCTGGCGGATGCGCATATTTGGAGCCTGCTGGTCGACCGCAGCGGGCGCCTGTGGGTCGGCACGGAAAACGCCGGATTGCACCTGTACCAGCGGGAGCACGACCGTTTCGTGCGCTTCGAGCCGGACCCGGCCGACCCGGAGTCGCTGAGCTTCCGCCATGTCTGGAGTCTGCTGGAGGACGCCGACGGGCGCCTCTGGGTCGGCACCATCGACGGGCTGGATTTGCTGTTGGAAGTCGGGCCGACTGGGGCGCGTTTCCGACATTTTCGCCACGCCCCCAAGGATCCGAACTCGTTGAGCAGCAACCGCATCATCTCCCTGCACCAGGACCGGCGCGGCCACCTGTGGGTCGGCACCCAGGACGCGGGATTAAATCGCCTGGACCCCTCCACAGGCGCTGTGATCCGGGTTGGTAAGGGTTTGCCGTCGGCCCATATTTCCAGCATTCTCGAGGACAACCGAGGTTTTATCTGGGTGAGCACCCCCAATGGTCTGGCGATGGTGGATCCGAAATCCCTGGCGGTGCGCAGCGTGGGAGAGAGCAACGGTCTGGTGGATAACAATTTCAACCGAGACGCCTCCTTCAAGGATGCGCGCGGGCGGCTCTATTTCGGCAGCGCGGCCGGCGTCAGCGTGTTCGATCCCGCCTACTTCAGCGAACCCGTGCCGGCGCCGGCGGTCGTGATCGCCGAGCTGCGCCTGTTCAACCAGCCGGTATACGCCGATACCCCAGGATCACCCCTGTCCGCTCCCATAAGCGCGACTCACGAATTGCGACTGTCCCACAGTCACACCATGTTCGCCTTCGACTTTTATGCCATCAGCTATCGCGCGTCGCACCGCAACCAATACGCGTACCGGCTGGAGGGGTTCGACCGCGGCTGGAATTACGTGGGTTCCAACCACACGGCCACCTATACCAACCTGGACCCCGGTGAGTACCGGTTCCAGGTGCGGGCGGCCAACAGCGATGGGGTGTGGAACGAGGAGGGCGCAAGTCTGAAATTGGTGATCACGCCCGCCCTCAGCCAAACCTGGTGGGCCTATTGCGGTTACGCCGTGCTCGCCCTTCTGCTGGCCGGGGCCGCGGTGCGCTACCAGAAACGCAAGATCGCGTTGCACAACGAGCAGGCGCTCAACCAGAAGTTGCTGAAACTCGATCGTCTGAAGGACTCTTTCCTCGCCAATACGTCGCACGAGTTGCGCACGCCGCTCAACGGAATTATTGGCCTGGCCGAAGCCATCCAGGACGGCGCCATGGGCGATATCAACCCGGGCGTGCGCCACAGCCTGCAGATGATTTCCGGCAGTGGCCGCCGGCTTGCCAATCTGATCAACGATATTCTCGACCACACCCGGTTGAACGAGCGCCGGTTGATGCTCCAGCCGGCCCCCGTGCAGCTTTATGATCTGACTGAGGCGGTACTCGGTCTGCTGGCCCCGCTCGGCGGCCAGAAATCCCTGCGCCTGCTCAACGAAGTTCCGCGCGATGCTTGGGTCCTCGCCGACTCCGACCGCCTGCAACAAATCCTCCTCAATTTAGTAGGCAACGCCATTAAGTTTTCCGCCCACGGGCATGTGCGTGTTTTCGCGGAGCGCCAGGACGATCATTGGGCGATAAAAGTGGAAGATACCGGCAGCGGCATAGGACCGGCAGACCTCAGCCGGATTTTCAACGCCTTCACCCAGGTGGACGCCACCGATACGCGGGAGCAGGAGGGCGCCGGTCTCGGTCTCGCCATCAGCCGTCAGCTGGTGGAACTGCACGGCGGTACCTTAGAAGTCGCTTCGCAAGTCGGCATAGGTTCGACGTTTACCTTCACCATGCCCGTCTCCGCCGAGGCGCCGGTAAAGCCTGCCCCTGCGCCTCGGCCGGCACCGGGCGAGCCGGAGCGGCGCGGCAGCCTGGTCAGCAGCGATCGCGACGATACGCTGACGGTGCTCAAGCCGGCGCATCGGGAGCGCAAATACACTGTGTTGATTGTCGATGACGACTCGGTAAACCGCATGGTGCTCAGCGCCATCTTGACGGTGCAGGATTACGCCGTGCTCGAAGTGGACAACGGGCGCGAAGCCCTGCGCGTGTTGCAGGCCAACCCGCAGATCGACCTGGTGATCATGGACGTGATGATGCCGCGGATGTCCGGTTACGAAGCCTGCATGCGCATGCGGGTCAGCCATCCGGTGCACAAGTTGCCGATCCTCTTCCTAACGGCGAAAAACTTCTGCGATGACCTGGTGCGCGGTTTTGTGGCGGNNGGCGGCAACGACTTTCTCGCCAAACCGGTGGCCAAACACGAGTTGCTGTCGCGGGTGTCCATGCACCTCTCGCTGCTGGAAACGAACCGCCGGCTGGAACAGAAATACCGGGACGCGTGCGACGAGAATATCGATAACGTTCGTGAACTCCAAACCCTGGAACAGATCGTGGAGAGCATCAACCGCGAGGTGCGCCCGGCCCAGTTACTGCGCGACACCCTCGAGGCGGTGCGCGTTTTGGTGGAGGCGGACCGTATGGTGTATTGGCGAGCGGATCCGGCACGCCCTGGTTTTACTCTGCTGGACAACGACGTTGGACCGCTGCCGGAGCCGCGTTACGCTCAGGTGGCGCCCACGTTTGAACTGCTTGAGAACCTGTACAAACAAGGTCAGGCGATTTGGATTCTGGAAGACCTGCCGCGGCTCGAATTTCAATTTGTGCGCGACACCTTCCCCGCCAGCCGCAGTTCGATTGTGATGACCATTTTTTTCGAAGACACGGTGGTCGGCTTCGTGACCGTCCTCAGTCTTACGCCGCAGCGCTTCAGCGCCACCACCCTCGAAACCCTGGAGCGCGTGCTCGCCCATATCACCTCCGCTGCTATCAAGGCCAATTTGCTGCAACAGCTCGGAACCGAGCCGGCGGTAGCGGAACTTTCCCGCTAGGGCGCTGTTTTTCCGCAGGGAGGCGCACTACACTCAGCGCCCTTGTCATCTCGCCTTTTCCAAGGACCCGCCATGCCCACTACCTTCTTCGTCCGCCTGTTCGGCCTATTCTTGCTCTGCTGGATTTTTAGCGTGTCCGCCGAGCCCCAGCCGCCGCGGGGGGTCACCCGCGTCACCCAGGTGGAAGGCATCACGGAGTACCGACTGAAAAATGGCCTGCAGGTATTGCTGTTTCCCGACCCGAGCAAGGAGACGGTCACCGTCAACGTCACCTACAAAGTCGGCTCCAAACACGAGAATTACGGCGAGACCGGCATGGCGCACTTGCTGGAGCACTTGCTATTCAAGGGCAGTAAAAAACACCCGGACATCCCCGGTGAGCTGAGCGCCCACGGCGCCGAGCCCAACGGCACCACCTCCTACGACCGCACCAATTATTTTGAAACCTTCGCCGCCACCCCGGAGAATTTGGACTGGGCGCTGCGTTTGGAAGCGGACCGAATGGTGAATTCCTTTATCGCGCGCAAGGACCTCGACAGTGAAATGACCGTGGTGCGCAACGAATTCGAGCGCACCGAGAACAGCACTTTCGGCGTGCTGATGCGCGGCATGCTGGCGGCCGCGTACCGCTGGCACAGCTACGGCAAACCCACCATAGGTTCGCGCTCGGATATCGAAAACGTGTCGATCGAGCGACTGCAGGATTTTTATCGGCGGTACTATCAACCAGACAACGCCGTGCTCACGGTCGCCGGCAAATTCGACGAGGCGGATCTGCTCGCGCGCATCCAGAAGCATTTTGGGCGGATCCCGCGGCCCAAACGCGAGCTGCCGTCCCTATACACCGTGGAACCGGCGCAAGAC
>DJFO01000185.1:3257-3519 GCA_002432555.1 Marinagarivorans sp. UBA5870 | reverse complement strand
GTGCACCTGTGGGATAAAATCGCCGAG
This sequence comes from Marinagarivorans sp. UBA5870, assembly GCA_002432555.1. The sequence goes on along the minus strand of DJFO01000185.1, from coordinate 3,492 downwards.
TCCGGCCGCTGTGGCGCCTGCCACGGCAGCACCGGTCAAAGCCCCGCTTTTGTCCGTGCGGACGACATCAACATGGCTTACTCCGCGGCCAACGGGGTGGTCAACCTCAGCGATCCGCCGGCGTCGCGCCTGGTGACGAAGGTTCTGGGCGGGCACAACTGCTGGGTGCAGAGCACTCAGTTTTGCGCGGAGCAGTTGGAGGGCTGGATCCGCTCCTGGGCCTCCGACTCGGGCG
>DJFO01000185.1:0-3250 GCA_002432555.1 Marinagarivorans sp. UBA5870 | reverse complement strand
GTCCAGTACTGTTCCGACTGCCACAGGGCCGATGCGCCCCAGCCGCCCGTACAACCCTACTTTGCCAGCAGCGACCTCGCCGTCGCCTACGCCGCCGCTCAGACCAAAATGCTCTTCAACGTTCAGGGCAACGTGCGCGATGCTTCCCGTTCCCGCCTCGTGGTGCGGCTGCGTGAGGAGGCCCATAACTGCTGGGACAACAACTGCGTAACCGCGGGCAATACCATGGAGGCCGCCTTGGAAACTTTTGCAGTCACCATGCAAATGCGTGAAGTGACTGACTCTCTGGTCACGAGCAAGGCCATGCGCATTGGCGACGGCACGGCGATCAGTCAGGGCGGGCGGGCCGAGTCCAATGCCATAGCGCTCTACACTTTCAAAGAGGGCGCCGGCACCCAGGCCAACGACTCCTCGGACGGCTTTCCACCGGAATTGACGCTGAACTTGATTGGCGACGTGGAGTGGGTGAGCAACTGGGGTCTGCGCATCAATAACGGTCGGGTTCAAGGTAACGTAGAGGCGAGTGAAAAACTGCACCGCTATATCACCCAAACCGGCGAGTACAGCGTGGAGGCCTGGGTAGTGCCGGCGAACGTGACCCAAGAGGGGCCGGCACGCATCGTCAGCTACTCCGGCAGCAACACCGCGCGCAATTTCACCCTGGGCCAAACCCTATACAACTACGATTTTCTCAACCGAACGACGACCACCAGCGCCAATGGTTCTCCTATGTTGTCCACGCCGGATGCGGCGGAGGTCCTGCAGGCAACCTTGCAGCACGTGGTGGCCAGCTACGACGCAATCAACGGCCGGCGGCTTTATGTCAACGGTGAACTCGTGGTGGATACCGATCCGGTGGCGGCGGGCAATATCAATCAGTGGGCCGAAACCTTCGCGCTGGTGCTCGGCAACGAAACCTCCGGCGAATATCCCTGGCGCGGCACGATTCGGCTGCTCGCCATTCACAACCGTGCGCTCACCCCCGAACAGGTACAGGGCAACTACGAGGTCGGCGTCGGGCAGAAAATCCTGGTTGCCTTTTCCGTCGGCCATTTGATCGAGGGCATGGACGACGCTTACATCGTGTTCCAGGTCGAGCAGTTCGATGATTACAGCTACCTATTTAATAAACCCTATTTTTTCAGTTTTACGCAGACCCCTGCCGCCGACATCGCCATCGAAGGTCTGCGCATAGGCGTGAATGGCCGCGAGGCCAAAGTCGGCCAGGCATTTGCAAACCTGCAGGTCACGATCCCCGCCGCCGGCTTTGACCCGGCGGGTATACCTCTTTTGCAGTCAAACCTCGGCGCGGTGATCGAGGCGGAAAAAGGCGCGGAGCAGGACCAGTTTTTTCTCAGCTTCGACCGGATTGGCGGCCGCACTTACGCGCGCGCGGAGGAAGAAGTTCCACCGACTCCCGCCCCTGAGGACCTGGAGGCGCAACCGCGCATCGGCGTGCGTACCTTCGCCGAGATCAACGCTTCCCTCGCGGCAATGACGGGAATTCCCGTAACCAACTCCGCTGTGGCGGAAACCTACGAGGCGGTCAAGCAGCAGATGCCCCCGGCTGAGAATATCAAAGGATTTTTGGTCGCCCACCAGATGGGTATCACTCAACTGGCGGTTAAATACTGCAACGTCCTCGCCTCTACCCCCAGCCGCCGACAAGTATTTTTCCCCGGCTTCACCGGCACCACCTTTGACGCCGCGGGGNNGCCGCGCGGCGCTGATCGATCCGCTGCTGAAGGCCTTGCTGGCACACCAGATTCCCTCGGCGGCAAATCAATTGGCGGATCAGCCGTTGGTAGCGGACAGCCGCGCGCGACTCAATGACCTGATCGACACCATGACGAACGGGTGCAGCAACAATATCTGCAACTCCACGGTCGCCACCAATACGGTGACGGCTGTGTGTGCCGCGGCCTTGGGCAGTGCCGTGATGCTGGTGCAATAGGAGCAGATATGAAAGGAGCGTATTTTCCGATGAATGCAGCGAAGGTAGTGAACCATGGCTAAGCGCAGACAGTTTTTTGGCTTGAACGAACCCTTGCGCCATGGCGANNCCCGCCGCGAATTTATCGCGCAGGGTTTTCAGGCGGGTATGGCGACCGTGTTGGGCACCTCCATCCTCGGCCTTCCCGGCGGCGCTAATGCGCTTTCAGTGGAGCAGAGCGTGCTCGCCGCCTGTGGCATTCGCTTCGATGGCGCCGGAAAGATTCCGTTTATCTGTTTCGATCTCGCCGGTGGGGCCAATATTGCCGGTTCCAACGTGCTTATGGGCGGCCGCGGTGGCCAGTTGGATTTCCTCGATACCAGCGGTTACGAGAAACTCGGTTTACCGGCCAATATGACGCCCGCGGCCGTTAATGCGGGAGCACCCAATAATAGTTTTATCGACACCACGCTCGGCCTCGCTTTTCATACGGACAGCGGATTCCTGCGCGGTATTTTGGCAAAAACCAGCGCGGCGACCCAGGCTTTGATCAACGGTGCGGTGATTGCCGCCCGGTCGGAAAACGATACGGGCAACAATCCGCACAACCCCATGTACGGCATTCATCTCGCCGGTGCCCGCGGGTCGCTTCTCACTTTGTGTGGCTCCCGCAGCAGTGAGTCCGGGGGCAACTCTATGGCACCGGCGATGCTGGTCAATAATGAAGTGCGCCCCACCAAAGTGGACCGGCCTTCGGATGTGACCGGACTCGTAGACGTCGGGGACCTGGTGGGTCTGCTGAACGAGCAGGAGGTGGTGGCGGTTATGGAATCCATGTATCACCTGTCGAAACACAAGATGGACCGGGTCGCCACTACCGAGGCCATCCGACAGGCGGTGCCGTGCAAATATCTGGAGAGCGCCGGCCTGGCCGAGCGCTATTCCAACCCCGCTTCCCTTAATCCACTGCTCGATCCCGACATAGTCGGGCCCGCAGGAATTTTTAGCTCGGCCGAATTCAACGGCGACGATGAATTTCGCAAGACCGCCTCGGTCATGAAGTTGGTGATCGAGGGATATGCCGGTGCCGGCACCATTACCATGGGCGGTTATGACTACCACACGGGCGATCGCGCCACGGGCGAAGAACGGGACTTGCGCGCCGGCCGGTGCATGGGTGCATGTCTCGAGTATGCGGCGCGTAAGGGCAAACCGCTGATGATGTACGTCTTCAGCGACGGGTCGGTGTTCAGCAACGGCATGGTGGACGATTCCACTCTCGGGCGCGGCAAGGGCGTCTGGACGGGTGACAACCAA
>DJFO01000102.1:7015-7151 GCA_002432555.1 Marinagarivorans sp. UBA5870 | reverse complement strand
TGGTGCAGGCGCGTCATGAGCTGATCGAACGCACTGTGGCCAGCGTGCGCGGTGCGCGCCGAGCGATTCTCCATATTTACAACCCACTGGCCCCGGGCTTTCGCAAAATCGTCTATAACACCGACCGGACCGGGGT
>DJFO01000102.1:6779-6932 GCA_002432555.1 Marinagarivorans sp. UBA5870 | reverse complement strand
CCGACGCCGCAGAAAAAAATGATATTAAATCTGCCGGCCACGATTGAGATGAGCACCCCCAACACCTACGCCGATCAAATCGAGTGGATGCATCGCTATCTCGAACGGCGCGACAGCATTGTTCTGAGCGTGCATCCGCACAACGACCGGGGC
>DJFO01000102.1:3961-6758 GCA_002432555.1 Marinagarivorans sp. UBA5870 | reverse complement strand
GGCGAGCGCACCGGCAATGTGGACCTTGTCACCCTGGCGCTGAACTTGTATTCGCAGGGGATAGACCCCGGGCTGGACTTTTCCGACATAGACCGGGTGCGCAAACTGGTTGAGGATTGCAATCAGCTGCCGGTGCATCCGCGGCATCCCTACGCGGGCGAATTGGTGTTTACCGCGTTTTCCGGTTCTCACCAGGACGCGATTAAAAAAGGCTTTGCCGCGCAGCGACCCGACACATTCTGGGAAGTCCCCTATCTGCCGATCGACCCGGCGGATTTGAACCGCAGCTACGACGCGGTGGTGCGGGTCAATAGCCAATCCGGCAAAGGAGGCGTGAGCTTTTTGCTGCAGCAGGAGGCCGGTTTGCAACTGCCGCGGCGTCTGCAAATCGAATTCAGCGGAATCGTTCAGAAGGTGAGCGACACCACCGGTAAAGAAGTCAAAAGTCGGGAAATCGTCGAATTGTTCGAGCGCGAGTTTTTTGCCGTCACAGCGCCATTTGCGTTTCGCCACAGCGATATTCGGGAAAATGCCGCCGAGGTGGAAATTACCATCGACAGCCAGTACCGTGATCGGCCGGTGGTTTTGACCGGGCGCGGCAATGGTCCGATCGATGCCGCGGCCCACGCGCTGAGCACCCACTTAGGCTGCGAAGTCAGCGTGGTCGACTATCACGAGCACGCGGTTGGCCAAGGCTCCAATGTTGCCGCGGTGAGCTATATCGAAATTAAAGTCGATCAAGGCAAACCGATTTTTGGCGTGGGGCGGGACACCAACATTATTATTGCGGCGCTGAAAGCACTGCTAAACGGGGTCAACCGTTTTTATCGTGAGTAAGCGGCGGGCAGGCGCTTTTTATCGTGAGTAAGCGGCAGGCAGGCGCCTGTTGGGAGCATGTTAGGGCATGCCGAACGCAGCGGCGCGGCCGCAAATAATCCGCGGACAACTTAAGCAGCAACCGCGCAAGCTGGGTGTTTTTTTGGCAAAAATTAAAGTCACGCGACCGGGCGGTTTCGGTAAACTATGGTCCAGCTGACACCCTGCCGGAGCCTCCCATGTCCCACAACCCCTACGCCGGAAAAACGCTGCCCCACGATATGCTGGTGGACCTGCCGCAATTAATCGACGCTTACTACAATATTCAACCGAACCCGACTGTGCCGGAACAAAGCGTAAGCTTCGGCACTTCCGGGCATCGTGGATCCGCCTTCAACGGCAGTTTTAACGAAGCCCACGTTTTGGCCATCAGCCAGGCCATTTGTGATTACCGCCTCCGATCCGGTATCGACGGTCCGCTCTTTCTTGGAATCGATACTCACGCGTTATCGGAACCCGCCCAGATCACCGCGGTGGAAGTGCTCGCCGCCAACGGCGTCAACATAATGCTCGCCAAGGGCGGTGAATTTACTCCAACGCCCGTTATTTCCCACGCAATTCTCACCTATAACCGCGGTCGCGCCACCGGCCTGGCAGACGGCATAGTGATCACGCCTTCGCACAATCCGCCGGACAATGGCGGTTTCAAGTACAACCCCCCTCACGGGGGCCCCGCGGACAGCGATATCACCAACTGGATCCAAGCGCGCGCAAATGAATTGTTGCTTGCGGATTTGCGGGACGTCCGACGCATGGCCTATCAAGCGGCACTGAAAGCCGATACGACTCAGCACTTCGATTACCTGGAAAATTACGTGGGGGATCTGCACAGCGTCATAGATTTAGCAGCGATTCGCGCGGCGGACGTTACCATGGCGGTCAATCCGCTGGGCGGTGCGGGAGTGAATTATTGGCCGGAAATTGCCGATCGTTATCAATTGAATCTGAAAATATTGCACGCGGGAGTGGATAAAACCTTCTCCTTTATGACGGCGGATTGGGACGGCAAAATCCGCATGGATCCCTCGTCGTCTTTCGCCATGCAGCCCATGGTAACTCGCCGTCACGAATACGCCGTCGCCTTTGCGTGCGACACGGACCACGACCGCCACGGCATAGTCACTCCCAGTCGCGGCCTTATGCCGCCCAATCATTACCTGTCGGTCATGGTGGATTATTTGTTTCAAAATCGGCCCCTGTGGAACCCTCGCGCCGCCATCGGCAAAACCGTAGTCAGCAGCAGTATGCTGGACCGGGTCGCGCAAAAACTGGGGCGCCGACTGCACGAGGTGCCGGTCGGATTTAAATGGTTTGCCCCCGGCCTCTGCGACGGATCCCTGGGGTTTGGCGGTGAAGAGAGCGCCGGAGCCTCTTTTTTACGCATGGATGGCAGTGTCTGGTGCACGGATAAGGACGGAATAATTCCCGGCCTGCTGGCGGCGGAAATTCAAGCGAAAACCGGGCGAGATCCAGGCGAAAATTATCAAAGGCTAGCCGATCAATTCGGGCACGCGGCCGAAGCGCGCGTGGAGGCGCCGGCAACCAGTGAGCAGAAAAAGGCACTCGCGAAATTGTCCGCGTTGCAAATTTCTTCGACCTATCTCGCCGGCGATAAAATCACCGGGATTTTAACCAACGCGCCGGCCAATAACGCGCCCATAGGGGGCATCAAAGTGATGACCACCAACGGCTGGTTTGCCGCCCGCCCCTCCGGCACCGAAGATATTTACAAAATCTACGCCGAAAGCTTCAAGGGCGAGGACCACCTGCAGCACTTGATCGGCGAAGCGCGGGAAATCGTTAATCGGGCGATTCGCTGAGGAAATCACCGCGGCACAGCGGGGCGATGCTACACCGCGATGCCACACCGGAAGCGCATCCGGCCGGCGGGAAAAATCCCGCCATTGATAGACCGTCCAAA
>DJFO01000102.1:0-3926 GCA_002432555.1 Marinagarivorans sp. UBA5870 | reverse complement strand
GACCTTACCCGACCGCAACGCGGCAAAATCAACTGCGATCAATAATGTGCCGTGACTCCTCTGAAAATCAGCGTTTACGAAATTTGTGACGGTCATCGCGCGCAAAACCCGGCGGTGTTATTGAAGTACCAATAGAGCGTTATCTGAGTGTTATTTGGGTGACGGAGGACTGTGGTACCTTGAAAGCGCATCGGGGCCGACGTCGCCCGTGTCCGCCGACCTAGCATCGCGCGATTCTCTACTTAGCCGTTAACCGCCCGCCCCGCTGCAAATAAGCTCGTTATTATTAAAATAAGCTGTGGCACCTATGAAAATCAAAACCTTTATAAAAATAGCCGCCGGCGGTTTGCTCGCCCTCTCCTTTTCCGCCACGGCTGCGCCAGATCCCAATTTCCATATTTATTTGATGTTCGGTCAATCCAACATGGAAGGGCAGGGGCAAATCGCGGCGCAGGACCGGGTGGTGCCGGAAGGCCTGCTGGCCATGCAAGCCGACTCCGGCTGCAACGGCCCCAACGGCGAAACGTTCGGCCAGTGGCGCCGGGCAGAACCGCCGTTGATACGGTGTTTTCAGACGGCGCACAGCTTCAACAATGGCGGGCTAGGACCGGGCGATTATTTCGGCCGCGAGATGCTCGCCGGCAGCAGCCCCGGAATCCGCATCGGTTTAGTGGGCGCCGCTTATCAGGGGCAGAAAATCGAATTTTTCATGAAGGACTGCATGGCCCAGGGCACGTGCAATCCGACCGGCGCCAACGGCGCCGTGCCGCTCGGCCGCGGCGGTTACCATTGGCTGTTGACGCTGGCGCAGGAGGCGCAAAAATCCGGCGTGATCAAAGGTATTATTTTTCACCAAGGAGAAAGTAATACCAATGATACCGCCTGGCCGGGCAAAGTGAATCGCGTCGTCACGGATTTGCGGAATGATTTGGGCATCGGCAATGTTCCTTTCCTCGCGGGCGAAATGGTGCCGGGCGCCTGCTGCATCAGCCACAATACGCAGGTGCAGCGCATCCCGTCGGTGGTTCCCAACGGTCATGTGATTTCCGCCAGTGGCCTCGGTCGCCGCGATCAATACCACTTCGACGCGGCCGGCTATCGAGAGATCGGCCGCCGCTACGCACAAAAAATGCTGACATTGGTCGATACCGCACCGGAGAATTGCGGTATGCAAGGCAGCGATCTTGTCTGCTGCGACATCAGTGCCGACCCAGACGGCGACGGCTGGGGCACGCAGGAAGGAAAACTCTGCGTGGTCACAGAGGCTACGCGCGGCTATATTCCACCAAACAGCCCTGACGTAGTCGCCGCGATTAATGTGGGTGCGACAGCGGGTGCTTCTCTTAACAACGTATATTACGCGGCGGATCAACATTTTACGGGCGGAATGAGCAACGTCACCACGGATCCCATTACAGGTGCAAACGGCAGCGCGGTGTTGCAGAGCGAACGTTATGGTGAATTTACCTATGAAATTCCCGTGACCAATGGCAGCTACAGCGTGGAGCTCAACCTAGTGGAACTCTACTGGACCGCCGCGGGTCAGCGCGCTTTTAGCATCACAGTGGAAGGTACCTCTGTGCTCGAAAATTTCGATCTGTTTCGCCAGGCCGGCCACGACACCGCCTACACGCCGCCGCGAGTGACAACCACCGTAAATGATCGCAGCCTGACGATAGATGTCTCCAGCACCATCGACAACGGAACCCTGAGCGGAATAGTGGTACGCTCAATCGCCTCTGCAAGCTCGAGCTCGTCTTCGAGCTCATCGTCGAGCGCTTCTTCCAGCTCAAGCTCATCCTCGAGCAGCTCAAGCTCCACCTCCTCGTCCAGCTCTTCCTCAAGCTCAAGCTCTAGTTCGAGTTCATCGTCGAGCTCCAGCTCGAACTCTTCCAGTTCTTCCTCGAGTGGCGGCACAGCAACGGGTGGCAGTCTCGATTGGGTGTTTCTGCTGCTGGTTGGAGCGGGTCTGGCAGGGCGACATTCGGCGGGGCGAAATAGGTTGGCCGAATAAAAATGCGAAAAAAAACCTGCCATCCCGTTTGCAAGGGGGCAGGTCAAAATGGCATTTCATTTAGTTGGATGGAAAGACAGGGGGAGTATGGGCGTGCTGGGTGATAGCATCCGAACTTGTTACTGCTGTCCACTTCACCAAGTAAAGTTGGCAAAGCAGATATTTGCAAGATCCTATGCCGAATTTTTTTAACTCCGCTTCAGTATTGAGTAGCGGCTTTCGGTGGAATCATCCAATCAGCGGNNAAACCCCCACAAGCCGCAACTATTGAATTTTCAGCTGAAACGATGCAACTTCCTGCGGATCTTGCCCCGGAACCTGGATCATAATCCTAAAAATCGCACCACCGGGCTTGTCTGGCGCCCGGTATTCGACCAGATACGGCTCTCCCGGAGATCTGGAATCCGCCGGTATCGACCAGGAAGTGGCGCCGAGCAAACTGCCATTCGATACTGTAAAACTCACGATGGTTCCAGCTGGCAAAGGATTACCGACGGGACACGGGGGACCGCCATTTAGCGCGAACGGATTACCGTCAGACAAGGCAAAACCACCGAAAAGCTTGTAACCTTCCACTGGAACGGTCCAATATNNGCGTTGCACAACATCGGAATTTCGCTGCTCGACATGTAAAGCTCCAACTGATTTCCCAGATCGACAAATTCCGCTGCAGGAGCACATAAGGTCGGGTGGGCACAGTTCAAACCATTCCACAACCCATTACCCCCGTCCCGCACGCCATTCCCATTGGAATCGACAAAATGCTCGCCCAGATCATACTCGCCGCTGGTATTGTTATCCGAATATGGCTCACCCAAATCAAAGTCCGGCGGAAATCCGTCAGCTCCGTCAAAGACTTTATTGCCATTGTTATCGATAAAATCCTCCGTACCTTTCACCGTGGCAAAAATTTGCGCACGCCCGTTGGGCGGCTCCCGCCCGTCCGGACGCCATACGACGCTGCAGGTACCGCGTATGGCCAAGCAGGAGTTTTCGACCACCCCACCCTCTTCACTGACAAAGTTCACCACAGTACCGTCGATGACGGCATTGCCCGACTTGTCAGTGACCGCGACAGTAACTGTGCTGGATTGGTCGTTGATGCGATTGTAGGCATGCGGATTGTAGCGGTCTGTCGCGATACTAAAATGATTGTCCGCAGCCAGACCGTTGGCCACTGTGAGTCCACCTGAATATCCGCGGATGCCTGACGCCGCATGTTCTGCGATAACCGTCACCAATGCCGGTGACGTGCCAGATTGTACAGCCGCGCGGACTAAACCCTCGGAGTTGGATACAGCAGATTCTGTTAGAAGAATTGTGCCACCCGCGCTACCCTCTAAGTAAAAGTTGACAAGCTGGTTGGCAAGAGTACCAGAGACAAGCCCGTTTACTCGAAAAGTTACGAGAGCGTTTTCCTGCCCACCGCTATCTCGAATGGCGATTGGGCTGGGGTCAGAACTCACCCAGGAGATTAACCCTACCTCATCCTGCGTGACGGCAATAGATGTGTCGACGGTGACTACCTTCGTCTCGTGCACGCCGGAAAAGGTGATTCGGTCTTCCCCGACACAGCCGCTCGCGGCGTAATTAAAACTGACGCTGGTGCTGGTGTAAACCGGTGGAGAAATGACTGCCTTGCCCTGCACCTCACAGGGAGAAGAAGCCTCCCAGGATCCGAACACCAGTAGAGGATCTTCCTCTGCGTCTCTAAAGGTCAAAATAATTGCCGTTTCGCCGTCGATAGGCAATTGGGAATTGATCACCTGTACATGAACCGCCACAGGATTTTCATCCGGACCTACAATGACAGCCCCAGAGGATGACGACGAAGATGAGGAGGAAGAAGAGGAGGACGAAGAAGCCGAAGAACCCTCACCGGAACTACTGGAGGTGGATGAACCGGTAATCA
>DJFO01000007.1:3993-16679 GCA_002432555.1 Marinagarivorans sp. UBA5870 | reverse complement strand
TCGATCAGGGTAAAACCTTTTTGTCTTGCCATAGAACCGTTCTCTTGTCACAGGGGCTAGCGTCAGTTCAATTCATCCAAGGGTATTTCCCTCCACGAACGCCGCATGGGTGAGCCCTCCGGTAACAGTTCCTTGTTATCGATTTCGCCGCGGTCGTTCTGGGTNNGTGATTATTGATAATAACCGGGTCCGAAGCAACACCTTTCATGTCACCGGCAACCGCGCCCACTTGCTGATAGTTCTGCTCTTCGATCACGGTCACGTTGGTACTGTCTGGATCGAAGAGGCTGCGCAGGTTGTACTGAGGCAAACCGGTGAACATGTCCAACAAGTACAAACTGGAGGTGCCCGCCTGCTGGCAGGACGCCACATCCGGCGCGTAGGAGTTGAAGGCCAGGGTGCCGGCCGCAAAAGCGCTGCGGGTGAAGTTGGTGGCATCGTCGCCCACCAGGTCGCGATACCAGCCGCGGTAGGCCGGGGTGTGGTCGGCCACCTCTTCCAAATACTCACTGAGGTCCTGGGTGCCCGCTGCGCCGCGGACTTTAATTGCGCCCAGTTCGTTGATGAACAATTGGTCGTCGGAGACATCGTGCAGCCGGTTGATGTTGACGGCCCCAGCCTGTAGCCAGCGGGATTCCGGCGAGGCATCGGTGGGGTCAAAGTCCGGGTTGTTCGTTTTAATTCCGAAATATTTGTTCTCCACAGGAATTTCCAGATCCGCCTGCACCATAAAACGTCCGGTGCCAGTGAAGAGCCAATAATTGTTGTCCCGGTCGCGAATCGTCAGGGGCGTGGCGCTGAAGGGCAAATTAGTCGCGTTCCCCGTCAGCAAATCGCCCGCATCGCTGCCGCGCAGTACTGCGGCGCTGGTGCGAATTTGCAAATGTTTGAGCGCACCGTGGTAGGCGGCGGCGGGCGCGGCCGTACTTTGACGGCCGTGATCACCGAGCAGTCCGAGATAAACCATATCGTCCTGATAATCGCGGTTCCAGTCGACCGCTTTAACACCGCTCACAAACGATTTGCGGTTCACCGTATCCACCGTGACCGGCATCAGCGCTGGCGTGCCCGCGACAGCCGTGTGCAGGTTCAAATAAAACAGCTTGGCTGGCTGATCGCTGATGGCATCCGAGGTGGCGTAGGCGCCGCGCGGGCCGGAACCGAACACCAGGTACCAGTCATTTTTGGTGGTGGACTGCCGGTAGCTGCCATTGCTGGCAGGAGCCCGCAGTTTGATCAGCTCCACATCGCCGGTGGTGTAGCCCAGATCCGGGTGGGTCACTTCCGCAATGACTCGCGGCGGCTCCTCGGGATTGGTCACATCCATCACAATATAAGCGGACCGCAATGTGTTCTGGGTTCCGGCGCCGTCCACGTCAACCGCATAGGGACCGCCGCCGAATCGCATGCCCACTACCAGAATCGTGCCCCAGCCGCCGGGATGGTCGGTGTCGGTGGATGGGAAAATATTGGCATCGAAGGTATAAACCTTGGAGTCCACGTAATACACGTGGCTGTACTCCGGCAGAGTCAACCATTTGAGGTGGGGCAAAAGGTTGTAAGGGGCGTAGGCCCACATTTCCGCGCCCAGGGCGTGCTCCTGTTCATCGTCGATTTTCAGCGAATATTTCAAAGTGCTGGTATCGAAGAATCCGGCATTAAAAGCATGCAGCAGGCCGTCGTTCGCCCCGACGTAAACCATCTGACGACGATTGCGGTAGTGCTCACGGAACTGCGCATAACTGTCATCGCCGTAAATCGAGTCGTAACCGTCGGCGGGGCGGCCGACTATAGCGGGAGTCGAGTGCACTATGTCACCGAGGCGCCATACTTTTTCGCCATCGCCCCAATTCAGAGTGCGCGAGCGGTAGCCGGCGGTTTCCAGTCCGCGCGTATAATTGATGACTTTCGCCGCCTCGGTCGCGTCTGCGACGTCGAGCAAATTCACCAGATTATTGGCGGTTACGCTGGTGGTAACAAAGGGAATGGTCTCGCCGCTGGTGATCTGCCCGTCGCGCACGCCGGCGGCATTCGGTTTATCCACACCGGTAAAAATATACCGCTTATCCTGGGCGAGATCCGTGTTGCCGCGCTGTTGTACGATATTCGCGTCGGTGATGGCCGCAAGACTGTCCCGCGCGCTCCAAAGGGTGGCGAGGTCTTCCAAGTCCTTGCCCAACTGGGCGAGCGGATCGTTATTGCCCGTGGTGGAATTGGCGGGGTAGCTGTTGTATTTCAGGGTTTTGCCACCGTCGGCGTTGGAGTCATAGACAAATTGGATGCGGCGGTCGGCGGCGTCCAGGGTTTGGTTTTGGTTGCTGTCTTCGCGAATATTGCCATTGCGATCGATAAACAGGCCGTTGAGCGTTCCCACCCAATTGACCATCTGCTCACCGGATTTCAGTTCGGGATTATAGAGCGAGTGCAACATCAACCCTTCGCCCGCCAGGGTGCTGGATTCAATCGCGGCGGAGGTGCCGGTGGAGGCATCTTTCAGCAGGCCCTCCAGCACGGTTTCCAATTCCGTTTTCAGGGAATTCGGGTTGCGCACCAGCGCGTAGCCTTTGGGTCGGTTGTCGGACCCTTTCCACTCAGAGTCCAGGTCCGGTCGAGCGTTGCCATTGATATCTTTGAACGAGCCCCACTTGGTCGCGTAATACAAGGGCGTTTCGAGGAATTTTGCCTCGGCGTCCGGTGTGGCCGCGGGATCTATAGTGAAGGCGACGGTTTTTTTGGTATTCACATCATCGGCTGACTGCACTCGACCGCGGTTGATCGCCGAAGGAAAATGTAAGCCGTCCTGATTGGTGCCGGTACCGGAAATCACAAAGCCGAAATAAACCTCATTATCGGTGGATTCGCCGAAGATGGTCGTCGACACAGTAATGCTGGTTGCCGTCACTTCATATTCGATCACGCCGTTCAAATCCTGGTCGTAGTCGGAGCCGTGTTCTGTGTCCTCCCAGCTGATGAAATAACGCTTGATGGGCTCACCTGGGGCCGTGACCACCGGTTTGAAATCCACCAGGGCGCAGTTGCCCACCGGATTGGGATTATTATCGGAATCCGCTTGGTTGCGGCAGGCGGGAATGATATCGATGGTGCGCGCGCTGTTGGGCACCCGCACGGAAATCGTTGGCAGGTTGCCCGCCATGGTCACGCCATAAGTATTGATATTGAATTCTTCGTCGGCTATATCGGGCCGGACGTTATTGGTGCGGACGAAGTGGGAAAGCCCCGCCATCAAAAATGACCCATCGAGCCGCGGAGCGTCGGGGCAGGTGCCGCTCACCTCGCCGAAATTGGCGATGGTTTTCGGCGTGCATTGGCCATCGGCGCTCGCTCCGCTTTTTCCGATAAAATATTTCTGGTTGGCGGCCAGCTCGTAAGAGCCGAGCGTATTGGTCAGCGCGCGCAGCGAATTGGTGCCCGTGCCGACGCCCAGGCTGGTCGGTGTCGCATTGCCGAAGGCGGCCTCGCTATCAAACGAAACAGCGCTTGCGTTAAAGCCTATGACATTAAAGTTGACGCAGGAGTAGTCCGTAAGGTCATCGAGGGGGTCAACCCAGGCGGCCGCGGTCAACCCCGACAGCGCCGGGGTGATGTCGTCTGGCTGGGTGGTGATGGTGGCGGTCCTACCGGCGAAATAACGGTAACTTTCGGCCATGAGTTCATTAAAGGGGTTACCCCAGTTTTTACAGGCGCCTTCGGCAAAGCCGCTGGTGTGCCAAGGGCAGGTGACGTTGTAGGTGCCGGTATTGTAATAGGCGTCCCCGTTGGCGCCGGGCCCGCGGAACATATAATCCACCAGTCGCAGCGCATTCACCGAACTGACGATAGAACCGCCGGCGACCGCGCGGAAGGTGCCGTCGCCGGGGTTGATCTCGTCGGCTACGGAACTCACGTTCTTGCGTAGAGCACCGGCGGTCTGATTGCGATTGAAGGCGCGGGTCATAAGACCAAACTCGACGTTTTTTTCCTCGCCGTAACTCTGCAACAGCCCTATAGGCTTAACGCTGGTGCCGTAGGTTTTACACTCGTGCGCACCGCCCGCCGAATTTGCGCCGCAGACTTTTACCCGCACCACATAATCCTTCAACAATGCCGTGGTCGGGGGATTTTGATTGTGCGCAAAAATTCCGGTATTCGCCGGATTGTTGCCGTTTTTGCCGAAAGGTCCGCCGGGGTAAACCGAAAATTCTCGCGCTTGTCCATCGACGCCCAGCAGACATTGAAACCGTTCGCTGGTGGCCCAGAGGGAATAATTGCCGCGCACCGTCCGCATCAAGGGCGGTTTATTGACGGCCTGAGAGCGGATGTCGGCCGTGTTGTCGACCGTGGTGTTGCAAAAGGTAATGCCGAGGTTGCGTTTGCAAGCGGTGTCATCGCCACAGCCGGCAAGTGTGTTGGTATCGCTGGCGTAGGGCGTCAGCTTGTGCAGATCGTCGCCGCTCAAATATTTGGCGAAACTGTGGGCGTCGNNGGTGGAGCGGTAACCGCCGTAAAGAACCTGCCGCACTATATCAATGCGCGTCATGGTGGCCCAGTTAAGAAAATTGCCGCTCCACTCGCCGGTCGCGCAATATTGGGCAAGGGTGACACCCTTCGCCGGATCATTGGTGGGCACGGTGGCCGTCAGATCGAAATAATTCGAGGTATTGTTGTAGGTGTAACATTTTTTATTGTCGAAATACCCCATATAGGAGAAATTTCGGTTATAGGTGGTGTCCGGAAAAAAATCGCCGTCGAGATCGTCATAGTCGTTATAGGCTTTCAAAAACAGCTGGTGGTCGCCGGACAATGTCAGCATCACCATCGGATTCACACTCGCCTTCTCCGACAGCGGCGGCTTCAGACTGTAGTCGCTCATCACCTGGCCGAGGGCATTCAGGCTGCACAGGGCCAACACGCCCGCAAGCAGGCGGCGGATTATTGGCTGGCACAATCTTTTTTGCATGCTGTTCATATGGATCACCATCATTTTTATTCTGCGGCTCTGTACACGGATTGCAACATCACGGCAGAGCGCCCGGCGTCACCTTCCGCCCGCACGGTAATGCGGTACAGCGGTACGCCATCATTTCGATTGTTTTCACCGTCGTCCACGGCTTTGTCGTCCCGCGGGACGAAACACAGGAATTCATAAATGTAGCGCACGGGCACGGGTTCGTATTCGCCGTCGTCATTTTCGGTGGAATTCGTCAGTACCTGGATGACCCTATGCGTAGTGGGCGAATCCCAAATATCGGAATCGCGCCAGATCTGTTCGGTTTCATTGGCAGTGTTCGCCAGACGGCAATCGTCTTTGTTGGTGGCGCCCTGCAAATCGCCGGAAAAGCAGAGGCCGCCCGTGCAATCCTTTTTGAACGATTGCAGCAATTGGTCGATGGTAAACGGATTGGTACGCAACAGAGCCTCGGCACTGTTGAGCGCCGATTCAGCGGCCTGAAAAGCCACCGCCCGATCCCGTGCACTGGAGGCCATCTTTAATTCCAGATTGGCGGTGCGCATACTCGCCACGCCTAAAATGGTGATGACTGCGAGAATAACCAGACTGACGATCAGAGTGGCGCCATCCTGGTGCTGCGGAGGATTTTGAAGTGAGCGCATAATCAAATCCGGTTTCTGAGTCTGAAAGTGGAAGTCACGACCTGACGCATGAATCGATCATTATAGTCGTTGCTCAAATAGGGCCTGGCCTCCGCCTGGACCAGCGACGGCGCCTGCGAACGCAAAAGCAGATTCACCTGCACAGCCACCACGGCCGGCCATTGATCGGCGCTTATATCGCTCGCTTTGAAATAGCGAATATTGGATCCGTCGACCACCCCGTAAACGACCTCCATATCCTCCACGCCGAGGGCTAATTCCTCTTCGGTTCCGGCTCCATCGTGCAATGCCATGCGTTTAAGTGCAGGGGTGCCCGGCATTACCGCGGAATCGGCGACGTAGTAGGCATGGGCGGAGTACGCCATGGCGGTGGAACCCGGCAGATAAACTTGATTGACGCCCTCACCGTCGCAATTACAGGCGGCGTCGCAAATCAGATCGTTGTCCAGCTGCGGCTTCATCAAATTGCCGCAAATGGAAGCGCCGCTGACGGAAAATTGACTGTCGGCCACGGCGGAGGCGCGCACTATACCGACCCGACGGCAATCCTCGGCCACCACCGCGATATAGCTACCGACGGAAAATTCGTGCGGGTCCTGCAGCGTAAAAGTGAAGTCTGTCTGAGCAGTCACACCGACGGGAACTCCCTCGGCGCGACGCACTATAAAGGAGTCCGGATAATCCTGGGCAGTGGTGGAGGCGGGCTCTTTCACGGCGAGGATTTTGTCTTTATAGGCCGCGGGGTAGGCGGTAGTGGCAACGCCGTCACCCTCAAAACCCACGACCGATTCCGGCCCCAGGAAATCGGCGGCATCCGCACCAACCCGCGCCACCAAAGCGACATCGGCTTCATTACCGGCGCAGCCGAGGTAGCCGGCACCCTGAATATCTTTGCCGATCACGTCCATGGCGTAACGCGCGTTTTCCTGAATAAATGACATTTCCTCTTGCCCGAGAAAAGTGGATTTACTCGTCATCACCACTTGAATCACTCCGGCAAGAATGATGAGACCAATCAAAATGGCGACCATCAGCTCCACAATGGAGAAACCCAAACTTTGGCGGCGGTTGTTTGGCGAAAAAAACTTCATACAACTATATCTCCACCATCAGCGCATAGGATTTTCGGCCGGTGTAATCCGGCTCCGAGCCAGGCGCTTTGCCTTCGGCACGACTGTCATCGAACGATACTTGGATATTTAAGAAATTGCGGCCATCGAATACGATCGGCTCAATAGTGCCTGCGCCAGCGGGCAGATAATTTTTGATGTTCTGGTTCCAGGAATACGTGTCCCAGGCGGCCAGGGCGGCGGCGTCACACGCATTCGCTTGGCAGTTGGTCGGCGCCGCGGTGGGAATCGCCGCGGAATAATCCGCCGCCGGATCGACGTTGGTGCGGATCCGCTCCGCTATATCATTGGCCAAATAAACCGCCTGGGAATATACGTGCGCAGACTGGTTGTATTGCATGGATTTGGATTGCATCGCCAAAACGCCGAGCAGGCCTATGGCCAGGACGAAGAGCGCTACCATCACCTCCACCAAGGAAGAGCCGGATTGTTTTCTGATTCCCATATGTACCACCTGTATTTATTATGGATTTACCAGAGGCTGTTTCATAACTGCTGCGCTCGCGAGTTATGAAACGGCCTCTTCCCAGAAGCTGCCTGTCAGCACTTCCCTAATCGAGCAACGGACCTGGGAAAACCCGTCGCCGGAAATTGTTAATGCGCGGTTCCTGCGCGAGCGCTTAGGGGCAATCTAAATTGGTCCCCGTTTTGGGATTGTCGTGCACATCGCCGGCATCGCCGCCATCCCGGGTTTTCACCACCAAACCGCTGGTATTGATAAACAGGCCGCGGGCATAAGCGTCATCGCTGTCCGGCTCACAAATTGTTAACACGGTAGAGCTTCCACCGGTCATGAAACCCTGGGAATTGAAGGAAATGGAGTTGCCGCCGCTGGATTTGATGGTGTAATCGCTAATATTGCGGTACACGTCGATCAGAATATCCCCCGCGTCCACCACGCCGTCGCTGTCGTTATCTTCAAAAATAACCCAACCGTCCGCCCAAGTGCCCGCGGTGCAATTGGCTTCGTTACTGCTGCGACAAATGGTGATGACTCGGTTGCGGGAGGCGGCTTCGGTGCGCGCGGTGGCGACAGCGCCAGATAATTTTGACTGCAGGCTGTCGACGTTATTGCGTTTGATAAGGCTGTCGAAAGAAGGTACGGCCACGCTCAGCAATATAGCGGCGATGACAATGACGACCATCAGTTCGATCAAGGTAAAGCCGCGATTTTGGGCCAGGTCTGTCACAACACATTTCTCACAGAAAAGTCCGCTGTCAAACCACAGTAAAACACGCGGCGAGGCTTGTCATTGTGGGAGGGATGGAAGGCGAAGGGCTTGCGACAGACGGCGTCGCGGGAATATCGAGCCTAGACAGCTGTGCGCGGCGTCACAATGGAGGTGCGAGTCGAGGTCTCAGGAGATGGGGAACCCGGTTCACTGCCGTGCGAAGGTATGCATGACAGCGGGACCGGGGATACCGGCGGTGGGAGCCGCCGGTGTGATATGCCCAGTAAAGAAACGTGATAAAGAAGCGTGGTAAGCGTGATAGAAAAGCCTGGTTATTGCACCTCGTCCAGGGGGATTTCCCGCCAGGATCTGCGCGTGGCGGTGCCGGGTAGCGGTGTAGCGCTTTCGTTGCCGAAGGAGCCGTCCGAGCGGGGAATCACGAAACCATCGCCGGTAGTCGCCACGTCCAGCAGCGGCCCGGGTTGCGCTCCCGTGTGATCGGACAAATCGCCCGTTCCCTGCGAGTTCGCCGGGGTGGCTACCACACCGGTGCCGACCTTCAGGTGGAAAGTGGTGTTCTCCGTCTGCGGCAACCCGGTAAACATATTCAATATGTACTGGTACGACTCACCGGTGGGCGAACAGTCCGCGACGGCGGGAATATACGAGTTCATGGCCAAGGTGGAACCGGAAAACGCGAGGCTGGTGAACACCAGTTCGCCCGATTTCAGCTTTTTGGTCCAGCCGGAATAATCCTCGCGTATGACCTCTTCCATATCCGCCGGGGTTTTAATGTCGTTGTCCGCCGGGTCGGTTACGGAGAACAAACGGATGCCCCCGCTCAATCTCGTGGACACGGTCACCGCAGTGATGTCTTTCAATGAGGACATGGCTACCCCGGTGGTGGTCAGCCAGCGCGCTCCCGTGGTCGCACCGCTGTTGACGCGCACGCCGAAGGCTCGGTTTTCATCGATATCGGTCAAGTGGTCCTTCACCAGGAACTTACCGGTAGCGGCGAACACCCAGTAACTGCCGGTGCTGTCTTCCCGGATCGTCAGCGGTGCCCGACTGAACGGCAAGTCGGTACCGACCCCGCTCAACAAGCTGTTGGGCGTGGCGATCACGGCGGTCGGATTCAGCACTGCCTGCATCAGCCGACCTTTGGGAGCGTCCGCCGCGGTGCCCGTGCCCACTACACCGAAGTACAACATGTCATCGTCGAAGTCGCTGTTCCAATCCATGGCCCGCACGCCGCCGACGTAGGCGTTGGCAATTCCCGTATCCACCACGCCGACCACGTCGGTTGTATCCGGCGCGGTTTCCGCCAGTTCGTTCAGCTTGACGTACACGACCTTCGCATTTTGATCGCTCGATGCATCCTGCAGGGCGGTGGCGCCTTTTGGGCCCGAGCCGAACACCAGATACCAGTCGTTGCGCGGCAGCTGGGTGGTAGCCGTGATGGAATAGGAGCCGGTGGCCGCATTGGGATCGCGGAAGCTCACCACATCGATATCCCCGATGGTGTACCCGAGTTCGGGATGCGTGATCTCGGCGAGGAGTCGCGGCGGTTTTTCGGGGTTGGTAACGTCCATGACGATATAGGCCGAGCGCAAAGTGCGCTCGCCGCCCGCTGCGGCGCCGTTGGCATCCAGCGCGTAGTCGCCGCCGCCAAAGCGCATGCCCACCACTATGATGGTGCCCCAGCCCTGCGGATGGTCTTCATCCACGGGAAAAATATTGACGTCAAACTGGTGGACCTTGGAATCCACGTAATAAACGTGTTGATAATTCGGGTCCGCCAACCATTTCAAGTGGGGCAGCAGATTGTAAGGCACATAGGCCCAGAGTTCCGCGCCGAGCGGATGCGCCGTGTAGCCTTCTTTGGTCGGCGTATAGCCGGAATAAATGCGCGTCTCGGCGTCTTCACCCTCGCCCGTGGTCACGGACTTGGTACTGGTGAAACCGGCATTGAAAGCGTGCAGCATGCCGTCGTTGGCGCCGACGTAGGTCATGAGACGGCGGCCGCGATAGTGCTCGCGGAATGCGGAGTAGGAAGCATCGCCCAGGCGGTCGCTGTCGTACAGCTCGCCGGGACGGCCGACCAACGCCGCGGTGGAATGCATAATGTCACCGAGCAACCAAGGCTTGTTCTCCCCATCGACGGTCAGTGTCCGGCTGCGGAAACCCTCGATACCCTCGACACCGCGAGTGAAATTCACCAGATTCGCCGCGGTATCCGCGGATTCCACATCCAGCAAACGCTGAATGTTTTCTGCCACCGCGGGATCCGTGTCTTCCGCGGGGGTGAAATAATCGGCAGTAAAGTCGATGACGTCACCACCGATAATGACATTCGTGTCGGCGGCGGGTACCGCGGTGAACAGGTAACGCCCGCCCGCGGCCGTGTCGTCGTACTCGCGTTGTCCGGCAAGTTCGGTCAAGCTGGAAAGCTGCTCGTTGGCGTTCCAAACTGGCAGGAGTTCCTCGTAGGGAATATCGGTGGCGACCGGGGTCAGGCCGGTGATCTCCCCAGTGGTCGCGTCGCGCGTCGCGGTGGAGCGNNGTGAAGAAGCTGCGTTTTTCCTGGATGGTGACGCCGTTGCGAACGACATCCACCTGTTTCACGTAAAAATCCACCACATAGTCAGCGTCGGTGCGATAACCGGCGGTGCCGTTATCGTCCTCGGAATCCTCCCAGGTGAGACCGTCGCTGCGGAACAGGCCGGTCAGGCGGCCGACCCAGGCGACGCTGCTGTCTTCGTCACTGATTTCCGGCTCAAACAGCGTGCTCAAAATAATACCCTCGCCGGTCAGCGCCGTGGTGGCCACCGATGCCCCGGTGCCCGCCGCGGGTTTGTCGATGATATTGCTGATGACCTTGTCCAATTGTTGCCGCAGGCGGTTGGGGTTGGTGACTTCCGTATAGGCATCGGGGTTGTTGCCCGAACCCCATTTCGCTGCGTAATACAGGGGCGTCTCGAGAAATTTACCCGGCTGAGAAGCATCGCCGCCCACATTGAACGACACGCGCTGGATTTGCGGTTTGCCCTCGTTGGTATTGCGCGAGACGCACAGCACCGCATTGCTGGTACACCAGTCGCTCGCCGTATTGTCATCCACGACACTCGGCCGGTTTTGCGCGGCCTCGTCGTCACTGGTTATACGGCTGGGAAAATAAACGCCGTCGCGCGAGGTGCCGGTGCCTGAAATAACGTAGCCGAATTCCATTCCTGAGTTGGCGGTTTCGTAAATGATTTGTGAATCCACCGCAATAGAACCGCCGACGATCGCGTAGCTGATAAAACCGCTGATATCCACGTCGTAGTCGCCGCCTTGTTCCGAATCCTCCCATGCGACAAAATATTTGCGCACCACGGTGCCCGCTGGTCCGTCCACGTCCACTGGGTCAAACTGTACCAGGGCGCAGTTAGTGTCGTTGTTCATATTGCGGCAAGCGGGGATGACCGTGATCACCTCACCACCTGGCATGGGAACAGTAAATTTGGGCAGCGCGCCCGACAGGGTCACGCCGTAGGTGGTAATTTTCTGCTCGTTAGGTCCAACGCCATTTTCATACACGTATTTCGCCAAACCGGCTCCTAAATAAGAACCTTGCAGGCGCGGGGTTTCGGGGCAGGTGCCGGACACCAGGGACAGTTGGTTACCGGTGATATTTTTGGGTGAACATTGGCCATTACCCGTGTTGCCGAACCAACCGATAAAATGCTGGCCGTTGATGTTTTCCGCAGCGCCCACTTCGTCGGTCAATGCCGCCACCGTGGGCGCCGTGCCGGTCGTAGGTCCCAACCCTAACTGCACAGTGGTGCGGGTGGCCAAACCGTCCCGGTCGTAGGACACCGAGCTCGCATTAAAACCCAGCACGTTCATATTTGCGCAGGCATAACCGCTGTCTTCGTCTTCGGCTTCGTCATTGGGGAGGGACCAGTCGGCAATGGTAAGGCCTGGCAGCAGTCCCTCATCGGAGGTGATCGGAGTCATGGGCGCCGAGGCGCCGGCAAAATAGCGATAACTTTCCGCCAGCAGTTCGCTGAAGGGATTGCCCCAGTTGCGGCACTGGCCGTCGCTAAACATGTTCCAGCCCCATTCACAATTGGCGCCGCCGTTTTGAATGTAGGTACCGGAGAATTTCCAGCGGTCCTCCGCCCCGGTACCGCCGGTGTAATAGCGGTAGTCGACGATGCGCAGAGCATTGAGGTTATGGACGATCGAATCGGTGGCACCCATGGCGGCAAAGGGAATGAAGGTACCGTTGGATAAATCGACCTCGTCGCCGAACACACTGACGTTTTTGCGCAGGGCGCCAAAACTTTTATTGCCGTTGTAGCTGCCGGTCATAAGGCCGAATTTGATTTCGCCCGTTTCGCCGTACTGCTGCAGCAAGCCGACGGGTTTAGTGCTGGAACCGTAGGTTTTGCAATGTTCCCCATCGACACCTGTAGCCGTGTCGCAGGCTTTCACCCGAACAATATAGTCGGTCACGAGATTCGCGGCCGGCGAATCCGAGTGGGCATATATGCCGGTTTTGGCCGGAACGTTGCCGTTTTGACCCCGGTCGTCCACCTGGCCATCCGCCCGGGGAATTTCCCCACGGGTCAAACACTGGTAGCGCTCGCTGCTCGCCCACATGGAATAGTTGCCCTTGACCACCCGCAGCAGCGGCGGCAGTGTCACCGCCTGCGAAAGCGCCCCGATTTGTCCCGGTTGGGTGGTATTGCAGAAGGTGTAGCCATAAGCCAAGCGGCAGTTGCTGTCG